>JAEWCA010000169.1 GCA_023390875.1 Actinomycetes bacterium | reverse complement strand
CCTCCGCCGTTGCCTCCGCCGTTGCCTCCGCCGTTGCCGCCCCCGTTGCCGTTCCCGGGGAAGCCGGGGAGCCCCGGACCGCCCGGACCGCCCGGGCCTCCAGGGCCGCCCGCGGCCTGGCCGTTGGACAGGCGCAGCGTCACGACCGAGCCCGGTGTCGCGCTGCCGGACGGGCTCTGCTCCGCCACGGCGCCGGCCGGGACGTTCGACGGGATCTGGTTCGGGTCGACCGAGACGCTGAACCCGGCGCCCTTGAGGATG
Organism: Actinomycetes bacterium; assembly: GCA_023390875.1. GTDB lineage: Bacteria > Actinomycetota > Actinomycetes > Actinomycetales > Cellulomonadaceae > Cellulomonas. The sequence goes on along the minus strand of JAEWCA010000169.1, from coordinate 3,183 downwards.
GCGGTCGCGTCGCCCACGGACTTCCCGACGACGTTGGGCACGTACTTGCGCTCGCCGAACACCTGCTTGTCGTCGGGTGCGGCGAAGTCGGGGTTGGCCTGGCCGTCGAGCGCCTGCACCATGAACGACTTCCACAGCGGTGCGGCGAACGTGGCACCGAACAGGCGCGGGTAGAACTTGCCCTTGATGACGACGTCCTGGACCGGCGTCGGCTTGGCGCTGTAGCCGATCCAGCTCACGGTGGCGAGCAGCGGCGTGTAGCCGGCGAACCACGTGTACTCGTTCTCGGAGGTCGTGCCCGTCTTGCCGGCGGAGGGGAACGGCGGGGCGCCGACGCCCTTGGCGGTGCCGTTCCAGATGCCGCTGAGCGCGAAGTTCAGGGCGTTGGCGTACTTCGGCTCGATGGCCTGGTGGCAGTTCGCCTGGGGGACGGGCAGCTCCTTGCCCTGCTTGTCCTTGACGCTCGTGATCGCGATCGGCGCGCAGTAGATGCCGCCCGACGCGAACGTCGCGTACGCCGCAGCGACGGTCAGCGGGGCGACCGACTCGGAGCCGATGATGTTGGCCGGCACCGGCTTGTACGGGGCGGGGGCCACGTTGCGCGAGCCGGGCGTGTGGATGCCCAGGTCGGTGGCGCCCTGCATGATCGCGCACAGGTCGAGCTTGGTGCCCATCGCGATGTACGCCGAGTTCACGGAGTTCCGCGTCGCGTCGAGGACGGACATCGGGTGCGTCTCGCCGCCCGAGGAGTTGTGGAACTTGTAGCTGCCGCCCGACAGCTTGGTGCAGCTGCCGTGGAACGCGTTCATCGGGTACTGCAGCGGCGTCGCGTCGATCGTCTCGTAGAGGCTGTGGCCTTCCTTCAGCCACTCGAGCAGCGTGAACGGCTTGAACGTCGAGCCCGGGGAGAAGCCCTGCGACGCCCCGTACTGGAAGTCGGTGTTGTAGTTGATCGGCTCGTCGCGGTCCTGCGCGGCGCTCGGCGAGTAGTTGCGGTTCTGCGCCATCGCGAGGATCTTGCCCGTGCCGGGCTGGACGGTGACGAGGGAGTCGGCGACGCCGGACGGGTCGTCCACCGGGATGGCCGCCTTGACCTCGGCGTCGGCGATCGTCTGCAGGCGCGGGTCGAGCGTGGTCGTGATGACCAGGCCACCGCGGTACAGCAGCTGGATGCGCTCGTCGCGCGTCGCGCCGAACGCGGGGTCGTTGCCGATCACCTTCGTGACGTAGTCGCAGAAGTACCCGGAGCCCGAGACCACGTCGCCGGCCGTCATGCAGCCCTGCCGGACCGGCTGCACGCTGAGCGTCGCGGCCAGCGGGGTCGTGATGCCCGCGTCGTACTCCGCCTTGGTGATGTACTCCTGCTGGTACATGAGCAGCAGGACGCGGTTGCGCCGGGTCTGCGACAGGTCGGGGTTCTCGACCGGGTCCCACTTCGTGGGGCTCTGGGTGATGCCCGCGATCGTCGCCGCCTCGAGGTAGTTGAGGTCCTTGGCGGGCTTGTTGAAGAAGTGCTGCGACGCCGACTCCGCGCCGTACACCGACGCACCGAACTGCGCGATGTTGAGGTACTTCTCGAGGATCTGGTCCTTCGTCATCGTCTTCTCGAGGGTGATGGCCAGCTTGGCCTCGCGCAGCTTGCGCGCGTACCCCTCGGTGCCGTCGGCCTCCTTCGCGGCCTGGACGGCGGCGAGCTGCTCGGCCTCGGTGCCCTGCGAGAGGGCCTTCTCGATGAGGACGTTCTTGACGTACTGCTGCGTGAGGGTCGACGCGCCCTCCTGGCCGTCCTGGCCGCCGAGGTTGCGCACGAACGCGCGGACCATGCCCTGCGGGTCGACGCCCGCGTGGTGGTAGAACCGCTTGTCCTCGGTCGCGATCACGGCGTGCTGCAGCATCGGCGAGATCTCGCTCAGCGGCACGACCACACGGTTCTGCGTGTAGAACGTGGCGAGCAGACGGCCGTCGGCCGCCAGGATCGTCGACTTCTCGGGCAGCTCGGTCTCGCCGAGCTCCGTCGGCAGGCCGTCGAACGCCGTCACGGAGACGTCGGTCAGCCCGTTCGCCGCGGCGACCCCGGGCAGCACGAGCCCGGCGGCGAGCACGCCGCCGACACCGGCCACGAGGACGAAGGACAGCAGGAGGGCCAACGCCTGGAAGGCGTTGACCTGTCGGCCGCGCGAGCGCGCAGGGTTCGGCATGCCGACAGGGTAGTCGGGCCCCCTAGGCGGACGGCCCGGGTGCCGCCCGACGGGCCGGACCTGCACCCAACCTGCACATGCGCCCCACCGGGTCATGGGACATGGTCATCCGTCCATCTGGCGATATGACCCGAACGGAGGCTCGCCAGATGCCTGCGGCACCCGCTAGTTTCCCGGCAGGACCCGGGAGCGTTCGCTGCGGCACGCTCCCGTCATCGCGCCAGGAGGGCGAGTGTCGACTGTCACCTACGACGCGCACTGGACGGCGGTAGCCGCGTGCGGCACGGGCAAGATCTCGCCCGACGCGCTGTTCGTCGAGGGTGCCGCCCAGCGGGAGGCCCGCACCGTGTGCATGGGCTGCCCCGTCCGCCTCGAGTGCCTCGCGGACGCGCTCGACAACCGCATGGACTTCGGCGTGTGGGGCGGCATGACGGAGCGCGAGCGGCGTGCGCTGCTGCGCCGACGGCCCGACGTGCGGTCGTGGTGGTCGGAGCTGGTCGGCGCGGAGAGCGGGTCGCTGCCGGTCCGGTGAGAGCGCTTGCACGCCGCCTCGTCGGCCGCGCACTAGGGTGAGCGGCATGGCCACGAAGTGGGAGTACGCGACGGTTCCGCTCATCATCCACGCCACCAAGGCGATCCTCGACCAGTGGGGCGCGGACGGCTGGGAGCTGGTGCAGGTGATCCAGGGTCCCGACGCCGGACTGGTGGCGTACCTCAAGCGGCCCAAGGACGCCTGATGGGCGCGGCCGCCCGGCTCGCCGAGCTCGGCGTCGAGCTGCCGCAGGTCGCACTGCCCGTCGCGGCCTACGTGCCGGCGGTCCGGTCCGGCTCCTACGTCCACACGTCCGGGCAGCTGCCCTTCGTCGACGGCGCCCTGGCGGCCACGGGCAAGGTGGGTGCGGAGGTCTCGCCCGACGACGCCGCCGGGCTCGCCCGCACCGCGGCGCTCAACGCGCTGGCCGCCGTCTGTGTCTTATACACATAT
>JAEWCA010000307.1 GCA_023390875.1 Actinomycetes bacterium | reverse complement strand
GGCGTCAGGAGGCGTCGAGCTCCTGCGACTTGCGCCACCGGATGCCGGCCTCGATGAAGTCGTCGATGTCCCCGTCGAACACCGCGCTCGGGTTCCCGACCTCGTGCTCGGTGCGCAGGTCCTTGACCATCTGGTACGGCTGCAGCACGTACGACCGCATCTGGTCGCCCCAGCTGGCCTTGACGTCGCCCGCGAGCGCCTTCTTCTTGGCGTCCTCCTCGGCCTTGCGGACCAGGAGCAGCCGGGACTGCAGGACCCGCAGGGCCGCCGCACGGTTCTGGATCTGCGACTTCTCGTTCTGCATCGACACGACGATGCCCGTGGGCAGGTGCGTCATGCGGACCGCGGAGTCCGTCGTGTTGACGGACTGCCCGCCGGGGCCGGACGAGCGGAACACGTCGACCTTGATCTCGGACTCGGGGATGTCGATCGAGTCGTTCGTCTCGATGAGCGGGATCACCTCGACGGCCGCGAAGCTCGTCTGGCGCCGGCCCTGGTTGTCGAACGGCGAGATCCGCACGAGGCGGTGGGTCCCGGCCTCGACGGACAGGTTCCCGAACGCGTACGGCACCTTGACCTCGAACGTCGCGGACTTCAGGCCCGCCTCCTCGGCGTAGCTCGTGTCCAGCACCGCCGTCGCGTAGCCGTGACGCTCCGCCCACCGCAGGTACATCCGGAGCAGCATCTCGGCGAAGTCGGCGGCGTCCACGCCACCGGCGCCCGCGCGGATCGTCACGACCGCCTCGCGCTGGTCGTACTCCCCCGACAGGAGCGTGCGGACCTCGAGCTCACCGAGGTCCCGCCGGATCGCGACGAGCTCGGACTCGGCCTCGGCGAGGCTGTCCTCGTCGTCCATCTCGGTGCCGAGCTCGACGAGCGTCTCGAGGTCGTCGATCCGGCCACCGAGCTTCGACACCCGGTCGAGCTCGGCCTGGGCCGACGACAGCGCGCTCGTGACCTTCTGGGCGGCGTCCGGGTCGTCCCACAGGTCCGGCGCGGACGCCTGCTCCGACAGCTCGGCGATCTTCGCCTTCAGCGCCGTCGGGTCGCTCACGGCCTGGATGGACTCCAGCGTGGAGCGCAGGCTGCGGATCTCGGAGGGGAAGTCGGTGGTGGCCACAACCGTCCAGGCTACCGGTGTTTGCTGCCGCGTCGGCGCGGGGGCACCCGTCCTGCGCGGAGCAAGCGGATCGACGACGGCAAGGGCACCCGTCCCGCACCGACGCCTGTGCCCGCGGACGCCGTCATCGAGGTGACCGCGGCTCGTGACCGCTCACGACGCGCGCGCCACCGACTCCGCCTCCAGCGCGATGCCGTCCGACCACGGCGCGAGCACCCAGCTCAGCAGCACGGGTCTCGCGGTGGCGCCCAGCCGGACCTCGGCGGACCGGCCGTCCGGCGTGCTCGCCGACAGGACGGTCAGCTCGTGCAGGCCCTGCGCCGCGCCCGGGTTGTCGCGCAGGTAGTCGTCGACGGCCGCCCGGACGCTCGCGTCCGACAGGGGTACGCCCGCCTCGCCGGCGCGGTCCGGGAAGTAGCCCTGCTCCGCGAGCGCGTCGGCGGACTCGAGCGCGACGAGGTCCGCGAGGGCCAGGAGCCGCTTGCGCTCCAGGTGCACGGCCGTCGCGGAGGCGACGACGGTGACCAGCAGGAGCGCCACGGCCACGAACCCGATCGTGAGGATCAGGATCTGACCGTCGTCCGGCGCGTCACGCCGCCACGTGGCCAGCAGCCGGCGCGCCACGGACCCGACGCGCGAACGGCGCACCGCGGCACCGGGAGCCGTCCGACCGTCCCGTTCGCTCACGGGGCGGCCCGGAACTCGTCGACGGCCGCGACACGTTCGGCGCTCACCGGCACCTCGAGCGGCACCGCGCCCCGGACGAACGCCGGCACGAACGGCAGCGGCACCCGGATCTCGACCCGCGCCGCGACTCGCCCGCCGGGCGCCAGGCACGGCGTCGTCGAACAGCTCAGCGCGAGCGCGTCGGCGGGGTCGTCGTCGAACGACTGGTCGCGCAGGGCGATCCCGACCGAGGTCACCGCGCGCTGCGTCCCGACCGCCGACGTGTCCGCGGTCACGTAGGTCCGCGCGGCCTCCCGGGCGGCGCCCTCTGCCGCGAACGTCGCCGCCTGCACACGTCCGAGCACGAGCACCAGGTACACGATCGGCACGAGCAGCACGACCGACGCCCCCAGGAACTCGAGGATCGCGTTGCCCGCCTCGGCGTCGGCATCCCGCACGCGCCCGATCAGCCGTTCCCACGGGCGCCGCCACCGGGTCACGGGTTCTCCTCGAGCGCGTGACCGTGCACCGTGAGCCGCCCCCCGGGCCCGACGAGCCCGACGACCGGCAGCGGGCTCGTGACCTGGACGTCCACGACGTCCACCCCGTCGACCGTGGTCCGCACCGCGGTGACGTCCTGCGCGTACGCGTCGGGGAGCGACTGCTCGATGAGCATCCGGGTGCGCTCCGCCCCGTCGGCGGGCCGGTGCCCGGACAACGCCGCGTAGCGGGCGCCTTCGGCCGCGCAGTCGACCAGCGTGTTGCGCACGTGCTGGATCAGCGCGAGCTGGAGCACCGCGACGAACAGCACGGTGACGAGCGCCCCCACGAGTGCGAAGTCGACGATCGCGGCGCCGTCGTCGCCACGGCTCAGGGCCCGGTGACGCCTGCGATGGCCTCCTCGAACACCCGGCCGAGCGCCGGCCCCGCGATCATCCAGAGCGCCGTGACGAGCCCGGCGGTCATGAGCGTGACGAGCACCCAGCCGGGCACGTCCCCCCGGTCGGCAGGTCCTGCGTCGTCGCGCGACCGTGCGTCCCAGCGCCCGTGGCACCGGGCCACGACCGCACGGCTCCACACGGTCGCGGTCGCGGCGAGCCGCACGCTCCGTCCTGGCGTCCTGGCGTCCGTCATCGGTGTCTCCTTCGTTGTCGTCCGCACGCCGCCCGGCCCCCACGCACGCGATCGGCGCCGGGGCGACAGTGCCTGTCACAGACCGACCCTCAGCACGACGAGGCTCGGGAACACGGCGAACACGACGGTGATCGGCAGGATCAGGAACACCACCGGCACCATCATGAGGACCTCCTTGCGGCCGCCCGACTCCATGAGCGCGCGCCGCCCCTCCTCGCGGACGTCCTGGGCCTGTGCCCGCAGCACCTCCGCGAGCGGCGTCCCGCGCTCGACCGCGACGGCGACCCCTTCGGCGAACCGTGCCAGCGCGGCCAGCCCGGTGCGGTCCGCGAGCCCGTCGAGCGCGACGGTGAGCGGGGC
>JAEWCA010000155.1 GCA_023390875.1 Actinomycetes bacterium | reverse complement strand
CCCTCCGCCCCCACCGCCGCTGACCGCCGCCATCCCCACCCCTGACCTTGCCTCACGAGAGCGGTCCGCCGCTCGGCGCCTCCCACCGTCGCGGGGGTTACCGTGTGCCCCGTGACCGAGGTGCGTGAGGAGGCGTTCGCCTGGCCGCGGCAGCCCGCGGCCTCGTGGGACGTGCTGCTCGAGCTGCTCGTGCACGGCCCGATGCCCCGCTCGGAGCTCGCCGAGCGCCTCGGGCTGTCCCGGCCCACGATGACCCGGCTGACCCGCGGGCTGGTCGACGCGGGCGTGCTCGTCGAGGCCGAGACCGAGCTGCGCACCGCGCTGGGCAGGCCGTCGGAGCTGCTGCGCGTGGTCCCGGACGCCGGGCGCTTCGTCGGCGTCAAGCTCACGGGCGACCACCTCTACGCGGTCGTGACGGACCTCACCGCGACGGTCGTCGACACCACCGACGAGCCGCTGGCCGCGACCGACGTCGCGTCCGTCCTCGCCCAGGTGGCCGCGGCCGTCGAGCGGCTGCGGCGCCGGCACGACCGCGTCATGGCGCTCGGGGTGACCCTCGCCGGGTCGCTGCGCCGCGGCACCGGGCCCGCGGTGGTCGTCGAGTCGGCGTTCCTGCGGTGGTCCGACGTGCCGCTCGAGCAGCTGCTGGTCGACGCGACCGGCCTGCCGACCGTCGTCGAGAACGACGTGCAGGCCCTCACCGCGGCCGAGCACTGGTTCGGTGCGGGCGCCGGGCTCGACTCGCTCGCGGTCGTCACGGTCGGCGCCGGCATCGGGTGCGGGCTCGTGGTGCACGGGCGGCTCGTGCGGGGCGCGCACGGCCTGCCGGGGCAGCTCGGTCACGTGCGCGTCGACCCCGCGGGGCCGCCGTGCGACCTCGGCCACCACGGGTGCGCGGCCGCCTACCTCATGACGGATGCGCTCCTCGCGGCGCTCACGGACGCGACCGGGACGCACCCGACGTTCGACGAGGCGCTCGCCCGCGCGCGCGCCGGTGACCCGGTCGCGGTCGAGACGTTCGACCGGGCGGGCTATGCGCTCGGCGTGGTGGTCGGCACCGTCGCCAACGTGGTGGACCCGCAGAAGGTCATCCTCACGGGCGAGGGCCTGCCGACCCACGAGGTCGCCGCGGCGCGGTTCCGCGACGGGCTGGCCGCGACGTACGCGGCCGACCCCGACCGGCTCGTGGTCGACGTCCAGCCGTTCGACTTCGGCGAGTGGGCCCGGTCGGCGGCGGCCCTGGCCATCCGGTCGGTGGTCCAGGGCACGGCCTGACCGGGCCGCCGGCTGCGGGTCGCACCGGCGCCGGCCGACCTGCGCCGCCCGCTCGCTCAGACCCGGGTCGCCCGCACCAGCACCAGGTGCTCGGGGAACAGCGTCGGCGCCGCGACCCCCACCTCGGCGAGGGCGCGACCGCCGAGTCGCACGCCCTCGGGCCCCCACCACGGCGGCACGCCGCCACCGAGCCCGTCGACGACGTCGCCCGGCGCCTGCGGCCGCACGTGGTACAGCGCGTCGGGGTCGAGCCCGGGCAGCTGGACGCGTCCGGCGGGCAGGTGCTGCGACGTGTCGGTGGCGACGACCGCGAACACCGCGTCGGACCGGTCCTGCGCGACGACGCCGTTCACGACGATCGCGGGGTCGACCGTGTCGGCGTGCACCGCCGCACCGGTGTGCAGCAGGCCTCGCAGCTCCTTGTAGACGGCGACCCACGCGGCCAGCTCCTCGCGCTGCGCCGAGTCGGCCTCACGCAGGTCCCACTCGATGCCGAGGTGCCCGAACAGCGCGGTGCCCGCCCGGTACGGCAGCACGTGCCGCCGCCCGGTGCTGTGCGCGGTGCCGGAGCCGATGTGCGCACCGATGAGCTCGAGCGGGATCAGCAGGTTGGTCCAGCGCTGGATGCGCTGGCGCTCGTGCGCGTCGATGCAGTCGCTGGCCCACACCCGGTCGGTCCGCTGCAAGATCTCGAGGTCCACGCGGCCGCCGCCCGACGAGCACGACTCGATCTCGACGTCCGGGTGCCGCAGCCGCAGCTCGTCGAGCAGCCGGTACAGCGCGAGCGTCTGCGCGTGCACGCCGGGCGCACCGGCGGTGCCGTGCCCGGCGTCCTGCAGGTCGCGGTTGTGGTCCCACTTGAGGTACCCGATCGCGTACTCCTTGAGCAGCGCGTCGAGGCGCTCGAGGATGTGGTCGAACGCCTCGGGGACGGCGAGGTCGAGCACCTGCTGGTGGCGGGCGTCGCGCGGGAGCCGACCGGGCGTGCGCAGGATCCAGTCGGGGTGCGCGCGGGCGAGGTCGGAGTCGAGGTTGACCATCTCGGGCTCGACCCAGAGGCCGAACTGCAGGCCGAGGCCGGTGACGTGGTCGACGAGCGGGTGCAGGCCGTCGGGCCACACCTCGTCGGACACGTACCAGTCGCCGAGCCCGCGGAAGTCGTCGCGCCGCGACCCGAACCAGCCGTCGTCGAGCACGTACCGCTCGGCGCCGATCGCGGCGGCGGCGTCCGCGAGCTCGACGAGCCGGGCGAGGTCGTGGTCGAAGTACACGGCCTCCCAGGTGTTGAGGGTGACCGGACGCGGGGTGCTCGGGTGCTGCGGGCGCGCGCGCATCCAGCGGTGGAACCGGCCGGACAGGTCGTCGAGGCCGTCGCCGTAGGAGCCGTACAGCCACGGCCCGGTGTACGTCTCGCCGGGCGCCAGCCGGACCTCGCCGGGCAGCAGCAGCTCGCCACCCCCGAGCAGGCCTGCCTGGTAGTGGCTGCGCTCGGCGAGCGTGCGGTGGTTGCCCGACCACGCGGTGTGCAGGCCCCACACCTCGCCGTCGCGGTTGCCGAACCCGGCCACGCCGGCCGCGAGCACGTAGGCGGTGTCGTAGCCGGTGCGGCCGCGCCGGTTCTCGCGCAGGCGGGTGCCGTGGTGGAACGGCGTGCGCTGCGGGGTGCGCTCGCGCGCCCACCGGCCGGTGAGGTCGAGCAGCTCGGTGGCCCGCTCGGGCACGGGGAGCATCGGGGTGAGCGCGTCGAGCGCGTACGTGCCGGCGCCGTCGTTCGTCACGCCCGCCCGCAGGCGCACGAGACCCTGCGGCGTGAGCTCGATGCGGAGCCGCACGACGAGGCCGGAGTCCCCCGCGACGACGTCGAGCGCCCCGCCGCCGTCGGGGTCGACCTCGAGCGACGACGAGCGCACGACGAGCGCCGGGCTGAAGTCGGCGCCGTCCCGCGACCCCACGAGCCCGGGCGTCCCGAGGTAGCCGGCGGCCTGCTCGGGGAGCACGGACACCTCGACCTGGCCGTCGACCGGGAACCCGATCGTGGACGGCAGGGTCGCTCGGACGACCTCGGGCAGGACGTCCGGCGCGAGGTCACCGAGGTCGCGACCCCAGTGCACGACGCGCGGGAGCGTCCCACCGCGCAGGTCGACGAGCAGCGAGACGCCGTCGGCACGCAGGTGGACGACCTCGTCGAGGGTGGTGGCGGGCATGCGGTGCTCTCCTTCGCAGCGACTTAGATTCACTGCGAAACAATGTACGGTCGGCCCGCCCCGGCCGTCCAGACCCCGACCCCGGGTCAGACGGGGATCCACACGCGCATCGTCGACGGTCCCCGGTTGGCCCAGTCGTGGTACGCCACGAGCGGCACGTCGACGACGCCCTCGTCCGCCACGGCCTGGTCGCCCCCGTAGGGCCAGGTCCGGTCGTCGGGCACGCCCAGCCGCAGGCGCGCG
>JAEWCA010000234.1 GCA_023390875.1 Actinomycetes bacterium | reverse complement strand
TTCGTCGGCAGCTTCAGATGAGAATAAGACCCAGTCTCGTGCTCGGCGACCGCGCCGGCGGCGGGGCGGTCGCCACGGTGGAGCTGCCGGTCCGCTGACCGGGCCGCGCGGGGCGCTGTCCCGGCGTCGGCGCCGGCCACCGCCATCTGCCGGTCCCGGCGAGTCGCGCGGTCGGGACCTTGTGCTCTGGTCGGACCGCAGTGCAGGTCGAAGGCTGGAGGTGCAGGGACGGCACCTTCCGCCCGGCGGCGCCGGCCTCGCCCGAAGGGAAGGAGCAGTGCCATGACCAGCACCTGGCGAGCCAGCATCTACCTGTTCGACACGGACGACCTGCGTGACGACGGGACCGTCACCAAGGCGCACGCCGTGCTCACGACGTCGAGCGGGACGACGCTCAACGGCTACGGACGCGCCCGTCGCGCCCCGCAGGACCCGGACGTGCCCGAGATCGGTGAGGAGCTCGCAGCGGCCCGCGCCCTGCGGGACGTCGCGGACCGGCTGATGCGCGCGACCTGCGACGACCTCTCGGAGGTCGAGCACGTCGACGTGCAGATCCTGAGGTGAGCCAGGTGAGGGCCTCAGGCTCGCACCCGTTCGGGTCGTCGCGCGGTGGCCACGACGGGTCTCGCGCGGGCGGGGAGACGCCCGCCGAGGACCGCAGCGCCGAGCCACGCAGCCTGGAGGACGCGCGGCGTGCGCAGCACCTGGTGCGCACGCGTCTCAGCGGGCGGCCCGGGGTCCGCGGCGTGGGTCTGACGCGTCGCGGCGCCGGCTGGGTGGTGCGGGTCAACGTGGACGGCGAGGACGTCGCGGTCCCGAGCCGGGTCGACGGTGTCGCGGTCGAGGTCCGCGTCACGGGACGACTCTCGCCGCTCGCACCTACTCCGTGAGGTTCGGCGACCCTGTCGTGCGGCGGAGTGCGTCTCACCGGTCCGGGCCGGCGGTCATCCGTCCTGGTGCGTGACCAGCACCGGCACCGTCGCCTCGTGGATCACGGCGCTGCTCACCGAGCCGAGCAGCATGCCGCGGAAGGTGCCCAGGCCGCGTGACCCCACGACGAGCAGGGCGCTGCCGGCGCCGAGCCGGACGAGCGCGTCCGCCGCGTCGTCGTCGACGAGCGTCAGCTCGACCGTCAGGTCGCGGTGCTCGTCCTGGAGCGACTCGACGACGAGACGCGCGACCTTGTGAGCGGAGTCGTCCGCGTCGTCGCTGACGAGCGGCAGGGCGCCACCGAACGGGTCCGGGACCGTCGGACGTGCGTGGACCACGCGCAGGCGGCCGTCACGCATCGCGGCTTCCCGCGCAGCCACGCGAGCGGCGGCCAGCGAGGCCGGCGAGCCGTCGACCCCGACGACGACGGCCTGCTCCCGTGCCGGAGCCCCGTCCGCGTCCCCACGGACGACCGCCACAGGGCAGCGGGCGTGCGCGGCGACGTGCACAGCCACCGAGCCCGTGCGCGACGCTCGTGTCTGCGGCGGTGCCCCCACGACGAGCAGCTGTGCGCCGACGCTCAGCGCGCGCAGCGCCGGCACCGTCTGACCGTGCAGCACGTGCGTGCGGACCGGCAGGAGCGGGTGGTGCTCCGCGACGAACGCCGCCCGTTCCGCGAGGTAGCCGGCGACCTCCGCCTCGAGGGCGGCGTCGTCCACGAGCGTCGGGTACCAGGACCACGCCGCCAGCCGCCACGTCTCGTCGACCGTCCGCACGATCAGCAGCCGGGCGGACCGTCGCACCGCCTCGTCGGTGGCCCACCGGAGCGTCTCCGGGCTGTGCGGTGCACCGTCCAGGGCGACGACCACAGGTCCGTCGGTACGCATGACTCGCCTCCTCGGGCTCGCCGGCCCGGCCCTCTGCCGGGAACGCACCGCTCAGCTCCAGCGTGGTCCCGTCGGGTCCCGCTCGTCCCGGGACCTCGGTCCTCCTTGTCGACGCGTCGCATGCGCCGGCTGCTCGGCATTGCCCACCGGGAGCGCGACGCGCACGATGAGGAGGGCGACACCGGACAGAGGACCTCCCATGGCTGAGCACAAGAGATGGATCGCGGGCGACCCCGACGACCCTCGGACGCAGATCGAGGTCGGGGTGCTGCTCGCGAACGGTCGGCTGGCGGGCCGCCGCTTCGCCACGCCCGAGGAGGCCGAGGCGTGGGCCCGCCCCGAGCAGGGCGATCAGGTCGTCGAGTTCAGCGTGCTGTGCGACTGCGACCTCTGACTGCCTGACGCGGCGGTCGCGCACCAGAGGTCGACCGACGTCGGCCGGTGAAGGTCTCCCCAGCCCGCAGTCGGGGATGAGCGCGACGCCGTCGGGCAGCACCGCAGACGGGGCTCGACCCCGCCGCGCCACGCCCAGGCAGAGCCACGTGGCGTCGCCGCGGCGTGACATCCTCAGGGCCGATGCAGGCCCAGGGCCCGACGACAGGAGGACGAACGACGTGACCGAGCTGACCGCCCTCGCCGAGCGCCTGCGTGCCGCCGCCGCGGCGTACTACGACACCGACGCGCTGGTGATGTCGGATGCCGAGTACGACTCGGGCATCGAGCAGCTGCGCATCGCGGTCTCTCAGGACCCTGCGCTCGCGCCGCAGTTCGCGGACCTCCTCGAGGCGGTCGCCGCCGGCCAGTCCGCCGGTGGCGACGTCGAGCACCCGACGATGATGGGCTCGCTCGACAAGGCCCCGACCCTCGACGCCCTGGATGCGCTGGTCGGCGCGATCGCCGGGCCCGTCGCGGTGGAGCCGAAGCTCGACGGCCTCGCGATCCGGGCGACGTACTCCGCCGGTCGTCTGACGCTGGTCGCCACCCGCGGCGACGGCCGCTCCGGCGAGGACGTCACCGACCGCGTCCGCACCTTGGCCGTCAAGGGTCTGCCCGCGCGTCTGGGATCCCCTCGGTCCGTCGAGGTCCGTGGCGAGGTCTTCATGGCCGACACCGACTTCCCGGGCGCCCAGGTCGCCCGGGCGTCGTTGGGCGGCGCCCCGTTCGTCAACTCGCGCAACGGCGCGGCCGGCATCCTGCGCAAGGGCGACGCCGCGTACGCCGGGCTGCTGACCTTCGCCGCGTACGACGTCATCGAGGCCGAGCCCGTCACCGCCTCGTACTCCGACCGGCTCGTCGAGGTCGAGGAGGTGGGCATCGGTACCGCTCGCGCGCTGGCCCCGTGGCTCGCGGGGGGTGCGCCGGTCACGACCACCGACGACGTGCGCCGGGCCGTCGCGGACCTGGCCGCTCGCCGCTCCGTGCTCGGCTTCCCGATCGACGGCATCGTCATCAAGGCCGACGCCGACGCGGACCGCGCCCGCCTGGGCACGGGTTCGCGCACGCCACGCTGGTCCGTCGCCTACAAGTACGAGGCCGAGACGGCGATCACGACGGTCGTCGCCATCACGACCGCGGTCGGGCGCACGGGGCGGCTGGCGATCCGTGTCGAGGTCGAGCCGGTCTTCGTCGGCGGCACCACGATCACGTTCGCCACCGGGCACAACGCCACGTGGATGTTCGAGCGCGACGTGCGCGTCGGCGACACCGTCGTCATCAAGCGGGCGAACGACGTCATCCCGTACATCGAGTCCGTGGTGCTCGACGAGCGCCCCACCGACTCGGTGTCGTGGACTCCCCCGGCGACCGACCCGAACGGCGGCGAGTGGGACAAGTCCACGCTGCTGTGGCGCTCGACCGACCCGAGCCTGTCCGTGGGGGCGCTGATCCGGTACGCGGTGTCGCGGGACGCCCTGGACATCGAGGGCATCGGCACCGAGATCGTCGAGTCCCTCGTGGAGCGCGGCCTGGTCTCGGACATCGCCGACCTGTTCACCCTGGACGTCGACACCCTGACGACCCTGCCGCTGGGCGAGGGCCGCACACTCGGCTCGAAGAACGCGGTGAAGATCGTCGCCGAGATCGAGCGCGCCAAGGGCTCGGCCTGGAACAGGGTCATCACCGCGCTGGGCATCCGCATGACGGGCCGCACGATGGGCCGCCGGATCGCCGCCGCGCTGCCGAACCTGGCGCTGCTGCGCGCCGCCGACGTCGAGACGCTGGCGGGGGTCGACGGCATCGGTCCGAAGCGGGCCGAGGCCATCCGTGCCGGGCTCGACGACCTGGAGGCGCGTGGCGTGTTCGACCGGCTCGTCGCCGCGGGCGTGGACACCGGCACGGACCCGGACGCCTCCCCTGCCGTCTCCCTCGCCCTCGCCGGGATGACGGTCGTGGTGTCGGGCTCGGTCCCCGGCTACTCCCGCACGGCCGTCTCCGAGCTGATCGAGGCCCACGGCGGCCGGGCGTCGTCGTCCGTGTCGGCGACCACCTCGCTGCTCGTGTCGGAGCCGTCCACGTCCAGCAAGTACGTGAAGGCCACCGAGCTCGGGGTCCGCATCGTGACGCCCGAGGAGTTCCTCGCGCTGCTCGCGTGACGGGCCGGGGCCACGCCGCGGACGCGCTCTCGCGCCCCGGCGT
>JAEWCA010000206.1 GCA_023390875.1 Actinomycetes bacterium | reverse complement strand
GCCGCGGTCGGTGCCGCGGCCCTCGTGCTGCAGAGCGAGCTCGCGCCCCGGCAGGCCGGGATGCGGATGCCCGAGCGCTCGCTCGAGGTGCCGACGGGGACCTGACGCGTCAGGCGGGGCCGAGCAGCCGGTCCAGACCCGCCATCGGGATCGGCACCCACGTCGGCCGGTTCCGGGACTCGTACACGACCTCGTACAGCGTCTTGTCGAGCTCGAGCGCGCGCAGCAGCACCGGTGTCGGTGCCTCGTCGGCCGCCGCCGCGTAGCCCGCCAGCAGCGCTCCGCGGGCGTCGGCCGTCCAGCCGGCGGCCGCGTGACCCGTGAGCCCGCCGACCGCGGCCGCGTAGTCGAACGAACGCAGCATCCCCGCGACGTCCCGCACCGCGAGGTCCGGCCGCGTGCGGTGCTCGAGCGGAGCCGCGGGCTCGCCCTCGAAGTCCGTGACGAACCACCGGTCGGTCGAGCGCAGCACCTGCCCCAGGTGCAGGTCGCCGTGGACCCGCTGCCGTGGCGGCGCGGTCGGCAGCGCGCGGACCTCCGCGAGCACGTCGTCGACCGCGGGCGCGAACCTCGCGAGGGCCGGGACCGCGGACGTCGCCCACGCGAACCGGCCGGCGAGCGCGGCCGCGACCGCCTCCGGCCCGTCCTGGGGGCTCGTCGTCGGGTCCGTGCCGAACCCGCGCACGAGCGCGGTGTGCATCGTGGCGACCACCTCGCCGAGCTGGGCGGCGAGCGGTCCGAACGACTCGCCGCGCTCGGCGTACCCGCACGCGAGGACGAAGCCGTCCTGCGCCTGCGGCACGAACGCGCTCAGCACGCCCAGGTAGCCGTGGGCCGTCGAGCCGTCCGGGGCCGGCCAGTCCGCCTCGACCCACGCGAGCGGCTCGGGCACGTGCGTCCAGCCGACCTCGACGAGCTTGCGAGGGACCTCGACGTCCGGGTTCTCGCCGGGCTGCAGCGCGCGCAGCACCTTGAGGATCGCCGTCGGGCGTTCCGACCCGAGGATGACGGAGGTGTTGGACTGCTCGCCGGACACCGCGCGGGCCGTCGCCGGGTCCGCGGCGGTGCCCGGGCCGGCGGCGGACGCGAGCCACGCCCGGACGAACGCCGGGTGCGCCGCACCGTCGAGCACCACGCGGTCGCCGAGCAGGCCGATCGCGTCGTCGGGCACGCCGTCCTGCACCGGCACGAGCACGAGCGGCACCTGCAGGAGCGCGTCGATCGAGCCGGCCCGCACCCGGACGAGCACGTCCTCGACGCCGTCCGCGAGCACGCGCCGCTCGACCACGGACAGCGACGCGTCGGCGCCCTTCGCCGGGTACCACCGGCGGGCGGGCAGCCAGGCGCGCAGCAGCTCGACGAGGCGGTCGTCGTCCGTGCTGGAGGAGGGGGCCGTCACGGTGCCGTCAGCTCGAGCCAGTAGAAGTCGCGCGACCCGAGCGTGAAGAACGCGGTGCCCGCGTCCGACACCGTCGTGAACTCGGCGCCGCCGAACACGTCCCGCATCGACCACCCCGCGAGCTCCGGCAGCTTGAGGGTCGCGGCGCGCGCCGTCGACGCGAGGTTCGCGATGCACAGCAGCGTCTCGTCCTGCGTGGTGCGCAGGAACGCGAGCACCGCGTCGTTGTCCGACGACACCACCTGGAAGTCGCCCTTGCCCAGCGCCGGGTGCCGGCGGCGGACCGTGAGCATGCCGCGGATCCAGTGCAGCAGCGACGTCGGCTGCGCGAGCTGCGCCTCCACGTTCGTGTGGCTGTAGTGGTGCACGAGCGACTGCACGAGCGGCAGGTAGAGCTTGCCCGGGTCGGCCGTCGAGAAGCCCGCGTTGCGGTCGGGCGTCCACTGCATCGGGGTGCGGACCGAGTCGCGGTCCGGCAGCCAGATGTTGTCGCCCATGCCGATCTCGTCGCCGTAGTACAGGCACGGGCTGCCGGGCAGGGACAGCAGCAGCGCGTGCGCGAGCTCGATCTCCTTGCGGGAGTTGTCGAGCAGCGGCGCGAGCCGTCGGCGGATGCCGACGTTGGCACGCATCCGGGAGTCCGGCGCGTACCAGCCGTACATCGACGCGCGCTCCTCGGTCGACACCATCTCGAGCGTGAGCTCGTCGTGGTTGCGCAGGAACGTCGACCACTGGGCGCCGCGGGGGATGGGCGGCGTGTCGGCCAGGATGTCGATGATCTGCGTCGCCCGCTGGTCACGGATCGCGTAGTAGATGCGCGGCATCACCGGGAAGTGGAAGCACATGTGGCACTCGGGCTCGTCCTCGGTGCCGAAGTAGTGCACCACGTCCTCGGGCCACTGGTTCGCCTCGGCCAGCATGATCCGGCCGGGGAACTCCTCGTCGATCATCGCCCGCAGGTCGCGCAGGAACCCGTGCGTCTCCGGCAGGTTCTCGCAGTTCGTGCCCTCGGCCTCGAACAGGTACGGCACCGCGTCGAGGCGGAACCCGTCGATGCCGAGCCGCAGCCAGAACCGGGTCACGTCCTTCATGGCCTCGACGACGCGCGGGTTCTCGAAGTTGAGGTCCGGCTGGTGGCTGAAGAACCGGTGCCAGAAGTACTGCCGGCGCACGGGGTCGAACGTCCAGTTCGACGTCTCCGTGTCGACGAAGATGATGCGCGCGTCCTGGTAGCGCGTGTTGTCGTCGCTCCACACGTAGAAGTCGCCGTACGGCCCCTCGGGGTCGGAGCGCGACGCCTGGAACCACGGGTGCTGGTCGCTCGTGTGGTTCATCACGCAGTCGATCACGATGCGCATGCCGCGCGCGTGCGCCTTCTCGATGAGCTCGGAGAAGTCGGCCACCGTGCCGTACTGCCCGGCGATCGCCGTGTAGTCGGCCACGTCGTACCCGCCGTCACGCAGCGGCGACGGGAAGAACGGCGGCAGCCACAGGCAGTCGATGCCGAGCCACTGCAGGTAGTCGAGCCGTTCGATGAGGCCGCGCAGGTCGCCGCTGCCGGCACCGGTCGCGTCGGAGAAGCACCGCAGCATGACCTCGTAGAAGACGGCCGTGCGGTACCACTCGGGGTCGTCGTCCAGGCCCGGGTGCACCTCGGCGGTCGGCACCGTGGGCTGGCGGCGCGGCGGCAGCGCCGTCAGCGCGATCTGCCCCGTGGTCGGGGCGGGCTCGCGGACCGGCACGCGGGGGAACGGCGGCTCGGGCGTGCTCACGGCGCGTCCAGCGAGACGACGTGGGCCTGGCGCACGCTCGGGTCGAACCGCACGTACACCTGCGAGCCCCACGCGTACGTGTCGCCCGAGAGCACGTCACGGGCCACCACGGGACGGTCCGTGGGCAGCCCGAACGTGGCCATGTCGAGCTCGACGCCCGCCTCGCGCGTGTTCCAGGTGTCGATGTTCACCACGACGACGACCGTGTCGGGGCGGCCCGTCGGCGAGAGCGCCGCCGGCAGGTGGCGGGAGAACGCGAGCACCGCCGGGTCGGTCGTCGGGTGCACGCGCAGGTTGCGCAGCTGCTGCAGCGCGGGGTGCGCCCGCCGGATGCCGTTGAGCTTGCCGAGCAGCATGGCGATGCCGAGCTGGTCGCCGCGCGACCAGTCGCGGGGCTTGAACTCGTACTTCTCGTTGTCGATCTGCTCGTCGACCCCGGGGCGCGGCACGTCCTCGACCAGCTCGTAGCCCGAGTAGATGCCCCACGTCGGCGAGCCCGTCGCGGCGAGCACCGCCCGGACCGCGAACCCGCGCACACCGGTGGCCTGCAGGTACGGCGGCAGGATGTCGTGCGTCGTCGGCCAGAAGCTCGGGCGCATCCACGCCGCCTGGTCGCCCGACACCTCGGTGAGGTACTCGAGGATCTCGTCCTTCGTGTTCCGCCACGTGAAGTACGTGTACGACTGGTGGAACCCGATCTTCGCGAGCGTCTGCATCATCGCCGGCTTCGTGAACGCCTCCGACAGGAAGATCACGTCCGGGTGGTCCTTGCGGACGTCCGCGAGCAGCCACGACCAGAAGTCGAGCGGCTTGGTGTGCGGGTTGTCGACGCGGAACAGCGTGACGCCGTGGTCGATCCACACCTGCAGCACGCGCCGGATCTCGCGCGCGATCCCCTCGGGGTCGTTGTCGAAGTTGAGCGGGTAGATGTCCTGGTACTTCTTCGGCGGGTTCTCGGCGTACGCGATCGTGCCGTCGGCGCGCGTCGTGAACCACTCCGGGTGCTCGGTGACCCACGGGTGGTCGGGCGAGCACTGCAGCGCGACGTCGAGCGCGACCTCCAGGCCGAGCCCGCGCGCCGACGCGACGAACGCGTCGAAGTCGTCGAACGTGCCGAGCGTCGGCTCGATCGCGTCGTGGCCGCCGTCCGCGGAACCGATCGCGTACGGCGAGCCCGGGTCGCCGGGCTGCGCGTCGAGCGAGTTGTTGCGGCCCTTGCGGTACGTGGAGCCGATGGGGTGGATGGGCGTCAGGTAGACGACGTCGAAGCCCATCTCCGCGATCCGCGGCAGCTCCTCGGCGGCCGTGCGCAGCGTGCCGCTCGTCCACTCGCCCGTCTCCGGGTCCTGCCGGGCGCCCTGCGAGCGCGGGAACAGCTCGTACCACGCACCGGCCAGCGCGAGCGGGCGGTCGACCACGAGCGGGTAACGCTCGGACGACGACACGAGGTCGCGCAGCGGCTGCTGCGCGAGCGCGGCCCGGACCTCGGCGGACAGGCCCGCGG
>JAEWCA010000142.1 GCA_023390875.1 Actinomycetes bacterium | reverse complement strand
CCGCCGGTGTGCGGCTGCGGTACCGTCGGGGTCGGGGCCGCCGCGGGCGCGGGCACGGTCGAGGCGGCGGGCTGGGCCTGCGTGTGCTCCGTCCAGGCGGTGCCGTCCCACCAGCGGTGGGCCCCCGGGGCGTGGGGGTCCGGGTACCACCCGGCGACGGGCGTGCTCTCGGCCTGGCCGTACGCGGTGCTCATACGCGTCGTATCGGCATGTCGGCGCGCGGACTTCAGCCCGACCGTCGGACACCCGCCCGTCGGCAGGCCCGGTGTCAGTCGTCGAGGGCCGGGCCGCACGCGGCGGCGGCGGTGGCGGCCAGGTGGTCCAGGCCGTGCACCTCGACGAGCGGGCGCGTGTCGTCGACGACCGCCCAGCACGCGTCCACGATCTCGTACCGCGACGACGGGCCGTCGGTGAGGTAGGTCCGCAGCGCGTCGACCAGGCGGTCCACGGCCTCGCTCGTCGTCCCGACGCCGACCGACGCGCGGATCGCGCCGCCCGACGCGCCGAGGTGGGCGAGCAGCGGGTGCGCGCAGAACCGGCCGTCGCGCACCCCGATGCCGTGCTCGGCCGCGAGGTAGGCGGCGACCAGCCCGGCGTCGTGGCCGGGGACGGTGAACGTGAGGACCCCGACGGGGTCGGCCGAGTCGGGCCAGATGCGCGCGACCTCGACGCCCTCGACCGTCGCCAGGCCGTCGACGAGCCGGCCGCGCAAGGCCTCCTCGTGCGCGGTCAGCGCACCGGCCGGGAGCGCCGCGAGCTGGTCGCAGGCCTCGGCGAGCGCGATCGCACCCAGCACGTTCGGCGAGCCGGCCTCGTGACGCGCGGGGGCCGGCTGCCAGATGGTCCGGTCGGCGCGGACGTCGCGCACCGCACCTCCCCCGGCGAGGTACGGCGTGCCGGTGTCGAGCCAGTCCCGACGGCCCACGAGCGCACCCGCGCCGAACGGCGCGTACGTCTTGTGGCCCGAGAACGCGACGTAGTCCGCGTCGGTCGCGGCGAGCGAGAACCCGCGGTGCGGCACGAGCTGGGCCCCGTCGACCGCGACGCGCGCGCCGGCCGCGTGCGCGATCGCGACGACCTCGTCGAGCGGGAGCGACTCGCCCGTCACGTTGGACGCGCCGGTCACGGTGACCAGCGCGTACGGCAGGCGGCCGAGCTCGGCGCGCAGCGAGTCGAGCGTCTCGGCGACGGTCTTCTCGATCGGCAGGATCGTCGTCGTGTTGCCGTGACGGCCGCCCGAGTGGACCCAGGGCAGGAGGTTCGCGTGGTGCTCGACGTCGAGGACGAGCACGCGACCGCCGGCGGGCACGACGCCGGCGAGCAGGTTGAGGGAGTCGGTGGTGTTGCGCGTGATGATCGCGACGTCGTCGGGCCGCGCGTCGACGAACCGTGCGATGGCCTGCCGGGCCGACTCGTACAGCGCGGTCGACACCTGCGACAGGTAGCCGGCGCCGCGGTGCACGGACGCGTAGAGCGGCAGGACCTCGGTCACGCGCGCGGCGACGGCCTCGAGGGCCGGGGCGCTCGCGGCGTAGTCGAGGTTGGCGTAGACGCGCTGCGTGCCGTCCACCAGGGGCACCGTGGTGTCGGCGCCGACGACGGGGAGCAGGGGGTCGACGTGCGGCAGGGTCGTCGCGGCGGCGACGTCGGCACAGGACTCGCGCTCGGCGGTGACGGTCATGGTGGTCCTCCACAGGCTCAGGGGGACACCGTGCCTGGTGGACCCCGCGCTTGCCGGTCGCCGGACGGCGGCCAGCCAGGTCGTCACCCGGGGCACCCCACCGCGGAGGAGGGTTGCCGGCCAGCGAGCCGGGGCTTCGCGCTGGCGCTCATGACCTGGGACGAGGGTCGCCAAGGTCGCGGGGTCGTGTCAACGGGACGCCCCGCGCGTCTCGGATGACGGGACACGCTGTCCAGCAGTTGGAGGGCGTCGGCTCGTCCGCGTAGCATCGCCGGCACCATCCAGAGCGGCCGAGAGATCTGGCTCGACGACGCCGCAGCAACCCGCGGGCACCACGTGCCCGGCCGAGGGTGCTACCGCCAGGACCGATGGAGGCGAGATGAGCTACGCAGGCGACCTGACCCCGCAACAGGCGTTCGACCTGGTCACGAGCGACGAGCGCGCGCTGCTCGTGGACGTGCGCACCGACGGCGAGTGGACGCAGATCGGCGTCCCGGACGCCGACGCGCTCGACGGGCGCGCCGCGTTCGTCGAGTGGGTGCAGGCGCCGTCGGGCCGCCAGAACCCGCAGTTCCTCGCGCAGCTCGCCGAGGCGGGTCTCACCCCCGGTGACGAGCGGCCCATCGTGTTCCTGTGCCGGTCCGGCGTGCGGTCCATCGCGGCCGCGCAGGCGGCGACGGCGGCCGGGCTCGGTCCGGCATACAACGTGCTCGAGGGCTTCGAGGGCGGCATCGGGCCCGACGGGCAGCGCGGGCACGAGGGCTGGCGCGCCGCCGGCCTCCCGTGGCGGCAGAAGTGAGCGCGCGCGTCCCGGGCCCGGGCGACTGGGACGACCGGCGGGTCGGGCGCGAGACCCTGCGGCCCGACACGCTCGCCGTGCGCGGCGGGCTCGTGCGCTCCGAGTTCCACGAGGTCTCCGAGGCCATCTACCTCACGCAGGCGTACACGTACGACTCCGCGGCCGAGGCCGAGGCGGCGTTCGCCGGCGAGCGCGACCGGTTCCTGTACTCGCGCTACAACAACCCGACGGTCTCGACGTTCGAGGAGCGGCTCCGCCTGCTCGAGGGCGCCGAGGCCGCGTACGCCACGGCGACCGGCATGTCGGCCGTGTTCACCGCGCTCGCCGCCGTCCTGCAGCAGGGGTCGCGCGTCGTCGCCGCCCGCGCGCTGTTCGGGTCGTCCGTCGTGATCTTCGACGAGATCCTCGCCAAGTGGGGCGTGCGCACCGACTACGTCGACGGGCACGTCCTGTCGCAGTGGGAGGACGCGCTGTCGACACCTGCGGACGTGGTCTTCTTCGAGACGCCGTCGAACCCCATGCAGGACCTCGTCGACATCGCCGCCGTGAGCCGGCTCGGGCACGCCGCCGGCGCGCTCGTCATCGTCGACAACGTGTTCGCGACGCCTGTGCTGTCGCGGCCGCTCGACCTCGGGGCGGACGTCGTCGTGTACTCGGCGACCAAGCACATCGACGGGCAGGGGCGGGTGCTCGGCGGCGCGATCCTCGGCAGCGAGGAGTACGTCCGCGGTCCCGTCCAGACGCTCATCCGGAACACCGGGCCGTCGCTGTCCGCGTTCAACGCGTGGGTGCTGCTCAAGGGTCTCGAGACGCTGTCGCTGCGCGTGCGGCACCAGACGGCGTCCGCCCTGCGGCTCGCGACGTGGCTCGAGGAGCAGCCCGGTGTCTCGCTCGTCCGGTACCCGTACCTCGCGTCGCACCCGCAGCACGAGCTCGCGCTCGCGCAGCAGTCCGGCGGCGGGACGGTCGTGACGTTCAACCTGCGCGTGCCCAAGGGCGCGTCGGCCGACGTCGCGAAGAAGGCCACGTTCGGCGTGCTCGACTCGCTGCGGATCCTCGACATCTCGAACAACCTCGGCGACGCGAAGTCGATGGTCACGCACCCCGCGACGACCACGCACCGCAAGCTCGGCGCCGAGGGGCGCGCGAAGGTCGGGATCGCCGAGTCGACGGTGCGGCTGTCCGTCGGGCTCGAGGACCCCGAGGACCTGGTCGCCGACCTGGCGCAGGCCCTGGACCGGCTGCCCGACTGACGGCCCGGGCGTCGCGACCGGGCGACGCAGAGTCGACGCCGCGGCCCGGGCGCGCGCGCCCCCG
>JAEWCA010000125.1 GCA_023390875.1 Actinomycetes bacterium | reverse complement strand
CCCCGGCCCCGGCGACCCGCGCCCGCTGGCGGCGGGGCCGTCGGCGGTCAGCAGGGTCAGGCGGAGGTGACCACCAGGGCCACGTTGTGCCCGCCGAACCCGAACGAGTTGTTGACCGCCGCGATGTCGCCGTCGCGCAGCGTGCGGGGCTTGTCGCGGACCAGGTCGAGCACCAGCTCGGGGTCGGGGTTCTCGACGTTGATCGTCGGAGGTGCCTGCCGGTCGTGCAGGGCGAGCACGGTGAAGATCGTCTCCAGCGCGCCCGCGCCGCCGAGCAGGTGGCCCGTCATCGACTTCGTGGCCGAGAGCGCCACGTGGTCCGCCTCGTCGCCGAGCAGACCGCGGATGGACCGCGCCTCGATGAGGTCGCCGACCACGGTCGACGTCGCGTGCGCGTTGACGTGCACGACGTCGGCCTGCGCGACCCCGGACTCCTCGAGGGCCTGCTTCATGGCCCGGATCTGCCCGTCGCCCGAGGGCTCGGGCGACGTGATGTGGTACCCGTCGGCCGACAGGCCGACACCGGCGATGCGCGCGTAGACACGGGCGCCGCGCGCGGCGGCGTGCTCGGCGCTCTCGAGGACCACGACGCCGGCACCCTCGCCGATCACGAACCCGTCCCGGTCGACGTCGTAGGGACGCGACGCGCCCTGCGGGTCGTCGTTGCGCAGCGAGAGCGTGCGGGACGCGGCGAACGCCGCGATGGGCATGGGGTGGATGACGGCCTCGGTGCCGCCCGCGATCACGATGTCGGCACGCCCCGAACGGATCATGTCGACCGCGTAGCCGATGGCCTCCGCGCCCGACGCGCAGGCCGACACGAGCGCGTGCGCACCCGCACGGGCCCCGAACTCGAGCGACACGTACGCCGTGGGCGAGTTCGGCATGAGCATGGGCACGGTCATCGGCAGGACGCGGCGGGCGCTGCCCGGCTTGGTGAGCAGGCCCTCCCACGCGTCGAGGATCGTCTGGATGCCGCCGATCCCGGAGGACACGACCGAACCCAGCCGGTCGCCGTCCACCTCGGGGGACCCGGCGTCGGCCCACGCCTCGCGCGCCGCGACGACCGCGTACTGCGCGGACGGGTCCATCTTCTTCATCTCGGGCCGCGTGAGGACCTCGGACGGGTCGACCTTGAGGGTCGCCGCGAACTCGACCGGGAGGCCGTGACGCTCGACCCAGTCGTTCTCGAAGCGCCGGGCGCCGGACTCGCCGGCGAGGGCGGCGGCCCAGGTGCTGGGGACGTCACCGCCCAGGGGCGTGGTGGCGCCCAGGCCGGTCACGACGACGTCGGGTACGTGGCTCATCGGTGCTCCAGGTCGACGGTGGGACGGTCGGTCCGGTCCCGGCGGGCCGAGGGCTCCGCCGGGACCGACCTACGAGGGGGGGGCAGGCTCAGGCCTGTGCGCCCGCGATGAAGGAGACGGCGTCGCCGACGGTCGCGAGGTTCTTGACCTCGTCGTCGGGGATGCGCACGTCGAACTTCTCCTCGGCGAGCGTGACGATCGTCATCATCGACAGCGAGTCGATGTCGAGGTCGTCGGTGAAGGACTTCTCGGGCAGGACGGAGTCGGTGGGCAGGCCCGTCTCCTCGCTGACGATCTCGGCCAGACCGGCCAGGATCTCCTGCTCGCTGTAAGCCATGGTGGTTCTCCTCGTGTGTCGGATCGTGCAAATGGGGTCGGACGAACGGTACAGGGGCCCCGGTCAGGGCAGGACGACGACCTGCGCGGCGTACACGAGGCCCGCGCCGAAGCCGATCTGCAGCGCGAGCGCACCGCTCGACACCTGGCCCTCGCGGAGCAGGCGCTCGGTGGCCAGCGGGATCGACGCGGCCGACGTGTTGCCGGTGTCGGCGATGTCACGGCCCACGACGACGCTCTCGGGCAGCTTGAGCTGCTTGATCATCTGGTCGATGATCCGCATGTTCGCCTGGTGCGGGATGAACGCGTCGATGTCGTCGGCGGTGACGCCCGCGGCCTCCATGGCCTTCTGCGCGACCGGCGCCATCTGCCAGACGGCCCACTTGAAGACCGACTGGCCCTCCTGGCGCAACGTCGGCCAGCCGGCGCCCTCGTCGCGCGTGGCGAGCCACGAGTGGGTCTGGCGGATCGCCTGCGCCTGGCCACCGTCCGAGCCCCACACGGTCGGGCCGATGCCGGGCGTGTCGGACGGGCCGACGACGACCGCGCCCGCACCGTCGCCGAGCAGGAACGAGATCGAGCGGTCCGTCGGGTCGACGAAGTCGCTCATCTTCTCGGCGCCGATGACGAGCACGTTGCGGGCAGCACCCGCGCGGACGAGCGCGTCGGCCTGGCCGATGCCGTAGCAGTAGCCGGCGCACGCGGCCGAGATGTCGTACGCGGCGGCCGGCGTCGCGCCGATCCGGTCGGCGATGATCGCGGCGCCCGCGGGCGTCTGGTGGAAGTACGTGACGGTCGACAGGATCACCGCGTCGATGTCCGCGCCCGTGAGGCCCGCGTTCTCGAGCGCCGCCTTCGCCGCCGTCTCCGCGAGGTCGAGCACGTCCGTGCCGGCACCCGCGCGGCGGCGCGTGACGATGCCGGTGCGCTGGCGGATCCACTCGTCGGAGGAGTCGATCGGGCCGACCAGGTCGTCGTTCGGCACGGTCAGCTCGCCGCGCGCCCCGCCGATGCCGAGGATGCGGGTGTGCGCGGGCCCCGTGGCCTGCGTGAGGGTGGGTCGGGTCACGACGACTGCTCCTGGGTGGTTGCAGGGGAGGACGCGCCAGCGTGACGACGCAGCAGGTCGCGCGCGGCGTCCAGGTCGGCGGGGGTCTTGACGGCGACCGTCTCGACCCCGGGCAGCGTACGCCGGGCCAGGCCCGTGAGCACCCCTCCGGGGGCCAGCTCGAGCAGGCCCGTGACGCCCTGGGCGACCATCGTCTCCTGGCACAGGTCCCAGCGGACGGGGTTCGCGACCTGCGCCACGACCAGCTCGAGCGCACGGGCGCCGGAGGGGGCGACCGAGCCGTCGGCGTTGGTCAGCAGCGGCACGAGGGGCTCGCCGGGGGAGACCGCGTCGGCGGCCGCGCGGAGCTCGTCGACCGCGGGGGCCATGTGCGTGGTGTGGAACGCGCCTGCGACCTGGAGGGCGACCACGCGGGCGCGGGCAGGGGGAGCGGCCGCGAACGCGGCGAGCGCGTCGAGCGTGCCGGCCGCGACGACCTGACCGCCGCCGTTCACGTTGGCGGGCACGAGGCCGTGGGCGTCGAGCGCCGCCAGCACCTCGGCC
>JAEWCA010000083.1 GCA_023390875.1 Actinomycetes bacterium | reverse complement strand
GTCGTCGGGCGTCCCCACGCTCACGAGCGCGACCTCGCTCGTGTCGGTGAACTGCGCCGACGTCTGCCCGACGACGGGGGCCGCCGCGGCGACGACGCCGAGCAGCACCGCGACCCCCAGGCGCGTCCACCCGGCACGGTCCGCCAGGCGAGGGGCCTCAGCCGAGGAGGAGCGCATCGAGCCGCCTCTCCTCGCTGTTCCGGGCCCGGCGCGCGCGCCGCCGGGCGTCGCTCATCGACAGGATCTCGAGCGTCGCGAGGCTCACCAGCGGCGGCACGAGCATCACGGCCCGACCGGTCGCGGAGCCGGCCCACTGCAGCACCCAGCCCCAGCCGTGGTGCACGCCGAGGATCACCCCGTTCACGCGGGTGTACGGCGTCGCGTTCGGGTCGGGGACCGGGTTCGCGTCGCCCTTGGTGATGATGTACTGCCGCATCTCCGGCTCGGTCCCGATGCCGCCGGCCGCGACCATCTGGCCGGTCTCCTCGTCCTGCGTGAGCACCGGCATGCTGCGCAGCTCGACGATCCGGTGCGTCACGAGCGTCTCGGAGCCGAGCGGCCAGAACGAGACGACCTGGCCGACCTTGAGCTGCGACGCGTCGGTGATCCGCCGCATCACGACCGCGTCACCCGCGTCGAACTTCGGCGCCATCGACCCTGACGTCACCACGAGCAGCCGCTGCTCGTGCGCCTGGAACCACAGCGGCACCGCGAGCGACGTCGCGTACGCGAGCCCGCACACCGCGACGACCGTCCACAGCGCGACCGACAGCAGCCGGCGCAGCGGCGGCACCGGCGTGCGGCGCGTCGAGGCGTGCAGGACGGTCGCGTGCTCGACCCGTCGGTCGACGGGTTCGGCAGGCGCTCGTCGGGTGCGGCGGATCATCGCTCCGGTCAGGACTTCTGGGCGCCGTGGGCCGTCTGCGAGGCGTAGAACTTCAGCGACACCGCGGTCGCCGTGCCCTGGTACGCGTTGTCGTCGTCGGTCGACGGGAACGAGACCTTGACGCACAGCGTCTCGGCCTGCGTCGAGCCGAGCACCCGGTTCTTCGCGTTCGACTCGAGGGTCCGGTCGCCGATCAGCGCGGCCTCCGTGGTGCTGAGCCCGGTGATCGTCGCGAGCGGCGTGGCGCCGTCGGTGTCGGACGGGGCGGTGCAGTGCGCGAGGTCGGCGTACACGTCGAGCACGAGGCGGTCGGACAGGTGCGCGTCGTCCGCGCCGGTGCCCGCGCCGGTCTGCGTGTCCGTGTCGGTCGCGGTGTACGTGACGGCGTACCAGTACGAGAGCGTGCCGGCGTTCGTGACGTTGACCGGGGCGACGACCGCGTCGCCGGGCATGAGGCCGCCGTCGAGCACGGGCAGCGTGAGCTCGTCCGTCGTGAGGTCGATCGTGCCCGACGTGATCGCCGAGCCCGTCGTCGCGTTGTCGGTGAACAGCGCCGCCGTCGTGAGCTTGGTGACCCCCACCACCGCGAGCCCCACGATCACGACCGTCATCCACAGCCTGCGACGACGCGGCGCGTCCTTGGGCGCAGGCGCGGGGTCGATCATCTCCTGCAGCAGGTCGTCCATCACGGCGGTGTGCTCCTCCGGCTTCTGGTGGGGGTCTGGCGTGGTGCGTGCCGAGAAACTCGGCACATCGGTCGTTATCGGCAGGTCGGGCGGGGGACTTGAGCGATCTGCACGATTTTCATGAATTGGGCTCTGAACTGGTGGTTCGCGGTGATCGCGTCGCCGTCGCGGCGCTGCGCGCACCCGTCGTCGCCGCGGCCCGGCCGGGGCCGACGGGTGCCGTCGCACTGGCCGGCGGACGGGCCCGCCGCTGCCGGGGGACGTCGCTCAGCGTGGGGAGCGCGGCCGCGGGGACGGCCGGCGAGTACCAGAAGCCCTGCGCCTGGTCGACGCCGAGGCGGCGCAGCGCGGTCGCGGTCTCCTGGTCCTCGACGCCCTCGGCGACCACGCGCAGGTCGAACGAGTGCGCGAGGTCCACCATCGCCTGGACGACGACCTCGGAGCTGGCCCGCCCGCCGTCGCGCAGGTCCGCGACGAACAGCCGGTCGATCTTGAGCTCGTCGACGGGCAGGTCGCGCAGCTGGGCGATGGACGTGTTCCCGATGCCGAAGTCGTCGATCGCGACCTTGACGCCGATGCTGCCGAGCCGTTCGAGCACGGGCACCACGCGGGACGGGTCCGCCACGAGCGCCGTCTCGGTGATCTCGACCTCGAGCAGCTCGGGCGGCACGCCGTGCCGGTCCAGCAGGCCCTCGATGAAGTCGACGACCGACGGCGACGTGACGTCGTGCGCGGACAGGTTCACGGCGACGGGCGTGACCCGTCCCTCCGCGCACCACAGCGCGAGCTGCGCGACGGCCTGCGAGAGCGCGAACCGGGTGACGTCGTGGATGAGGCCGGACTGCTCCGCGAGCGGGATGAACGTGCCGGGCGCGAGGATGCCGCGCGTCGGGTGCCGCCAGCGCATGAGCGCCTCGAGGCCGACGATCTTGCCGCTGCCCAGGTCGACCTTCGGCTGGTAGTGCATCTCGAGCTGCGGCTCCGCGTCGGAGTCCGTGTCGAGCGCGTGGTGCAGGTCGCCGAGCAGCACGAGGCGCGCGGGCGACGAGTCGTCCTCGTCCGCGGAGTACACCGACACGCCCGTGCGGTGGTGCTTGGCGGCGTACATCGCGACGTCGGCGGTCCGCATGAGGGACGACGGGTCGTGCGCGTGGTCGGGCAGGCACGCGACGCCGACGGACGTCTCGACGTGCAGCGACAGCTCGCCGAGCGTGAACGGCGGCACGAACAGGTGGCGGACCCGGCGGGCGAGCCGCTCGGCGTTCGCGACCGAGCGGACGTCGGGCAGCAGGATCGCGAACTCGTCGCCGCCCAGACGGGCCACGACGTCCTCGTCGCGCAGCGCACCCCGCAGCCGCTCGGCGACCTGCTCGAGGAGCTCGTCGCCGCGGTCGTGGCCGAGCGAGTCGTTGATGTCCTTGAACCGGTCGATGTCGAGCAGCACGAGACCGACGCGCGACCCGTCCTCGTGCGCGGCCGTCACGGTGCGTCGCATCCGCTCGGCGAGCAGGCGCCGGTTCGGCAGGCCCGTCAGGGAGTCGAGCAGCGCGAGCCGCGCGTTCTCGAGCGCGGTCGACTGCAGCCGGCGCGACGTCGTGAAGACCGTGCGGAACAGCAGCAGCCACAGCGCGACCAGCCCGCCGCCCACGACGAGGCCGACGGTCCGCACCGCGTCCGAGAGCGCCGCCTCCGACGCGGTGTGGTCGAGCAGGATCTCCGCGGCGCCGACGACCTCGTCGGGCGGCACCTCGCTCGCCACGCCGCCGGCCGCCACGCCGTCCGTCGGCGCGGGCGTGGCA
>JAEWCA010000077.1 GCA_023390875.1 Actinomycetes bacterium | reverse complement strand
CTACCGCGCGGGCGACTCCGGTGCCCGCGCGGCCTGGCAGGACCGGGTCACGTCCACCGGCGACGGCGGGGGCGACGACTGAGTCCGCGGCTTCCGGGGCGGGCGACGACTCGCGGAGCGGTCGTTGCGGTACGGGCGCGACCGCACGCCGCCTGACGCCAGGACGCGTCAGAGCGGCCAGACGAGCGGGACGAGCAGGGTCGTGACGACCAGCCACGCGAGCGTGAGGACGAGCCCCAGCTTCCAGTAGTCGCCGAACCGGTACCCGCCGGGGCCCTTGACGATCATGTTCGCCGGTGTCGCGATCGGTGTGAGGAACGACGCGGCGCCGGCGGCGGCGACGAGCATCAGCACCGGCTCGGGCGCGATGCCGACGGTCTCGGCCGCGGCCAGCGCGATCGGCGTGACGACCAGGACGGTCGCGGCGTTGGAGATGAACTGCCCGAGGGTGGCGGTCAGCACGAACAGCGCCGCCAGCAGCAGGTGGCCGTCGCCCTCCGGCACCACGCCGACGACGAGGTCGGCGAGGAGGTCCGCGGCCCCGGACTGGGCGATCGCGACGGACAGCGGCACGAGTCCGGCGATCAGCACGAGGGTCTCCCACGGGATCGCGCGCAAGGCCCGGGGGACGGACGTCGCGCCGGTGAGCACTATCGCGACAGCGCCGACCAGGCCGGCGAGGGCGGGCTCCGCGACACCGGAGGCGAGCAGGGCGATCGTGGCGACGAGGACGACGAGCGCTGCCACGGCCCGACGGTCCAGGCGGTCGACCCGCGCGGCCTCCGGCTCGTGGTCGTCGTCGGCCCGCAGCAGACCGCGGTCGGGCAGCAGCCGGTTGCCGAGCAGGACGACGACCGCCACGGTGACGAGCAGCAGCGGCACCCCGACGGCCGCGAACTCGAAGAACCCGAAGCGGTGCCCGGCCGCCTCCTCGAGGGCGTCGGCGACGATCACGTTGACCGGGCTCCCGCTGAGGGTGAGGAGCGCACCCGCGCTGGCGGCGTACGCGAGCGGGATCGCGAGCCTCGACGTGGCGATCCGCGCGTGCCGGGCGAGCACGATCATCACGGGCAGTGCGGCGGCTGCGGCGCCGTTCGGGGTCACGAGCGCCGCCAGCGCCGCGCTCAGGCCCATGAGCGACACCACCACGCGCACGCGGCCGTCGCCGGCGTGCGCGACGAGGCGCCGACCCGCCCACGCGGTCACGCCCGACGCCTGCAGACCCTCGCTCAGCACGAACAGGGTCGCGATGAACAGCACCACCGGGTCCCCGAAGCCCGCGATCGCCTGCCGTTGCGTGACGACGCCCGTGGCCGCGAGGGCCAGCGCCGTCAGGACCGCGACGACCCCGACGGGCAGGCGGTTCCAGACGAACAGCGCCACGGACGCCAGCAGGACGACCAGGCTGGTCGTGGCGTCCGACATGCGAGCTCCGTGTCTGCGCGGGGCGCGGTGGGGCGGTCGTTCCTGTCGTCAGAGCCCGAGCCGGCGAGCAGCGGCACGCAGGGTGTCGGCGGAGTGCCGCAGCGCGGCGAGCTCGGCGTCCGACATCGGTGTCGGCAGCAGCCGGCCGGCGCCGGCGTGGCTGACCATCGTCGGGACCGACAGGCAGACGTCGCTGATGCCGCGGTACCCGTCGACGAGCGAGGAGATCGGCATGACGCGGAACTCGTCGTTCACGACCGCCTCGACGACGCGGGACGCGGCGAGCGCGATCGCGTAGTAGGTCGCGCCCTTGCCGGCGATGATCTCGTAGGCCGAGTGCACGACGTCGTGCGCGATCTCGTCGCGCACCTGGGCGCTGAGCGGCGGGCGGTCGTCGAGGGGGCCGAGCTCGAGCAGGGGCACGCCCCCGATCGTCGCGGCGGACCACAGGGGGACCGCGGTGTCGCCGTGCTCACCCGCGATGTACGCGTGGACGTTCTGGACCGCCACGCCAAGGTGCTGCGAGATGAGGTACCGGAACCGTGAGGAGTCGAGCACCGCGCCCGAGCCGAACACCTGCGACCGGGGCAGCCCCGAGAAGCGCAGCGCCGCGTACGTCACGATGTCGACCGGGTTGGTGACCATGAGGTAGACGGCGTCCGGCGCCACGTCGACGAGCTGCGGCATGAGCGTCCGGGTCAGGCCGACGGTCCGGCCCGCCAGGTCGATGCGCGTCTCGCCCTGCTTCTGCTTGGCCCCGGCGGTGACGACCACGACGTCGGCGCCCGCGCACGCCGCGACGTCGTCCGACCCGACGACGTGGGCCATCGGCATGAACTGGATGCCGTGCGCCAGGTCGAGCCCCTGCGCCCGGACCTTCGCGGCGTCGACGTCGTACAGGACCACCTCCCGCGCCGCGCCGCGCATGAGCACGGCGTACGCGAGCGTCGCGCCCACCGAGCCGGCGCCGACCACCGCGACCTTCGCCGTCGGGCGGGTGGCTGCGCCGCCCGCGTCGGGCGCCGCCGGGGCGCCGGGGACCTCGCCGTCGTGCTCACCCATCACCGCGTCCCCTCGTCGTGCCGTCGCACCTGGAGCCCCGCCCAGCCCAGGCTAGAGCGACGGGATCGTCGCGGCAGGTCAGGTGCGCGTGCGCGCAGCGCGCGGTCAGGGGGACAGGTCGGTGAGCAGGGCGGGCAGCTCGTCGAGGAGCTCGCGTGCGAGGTACCCGGTGCGGCCGACGCGCACGGCGAGGCGGTCGTCCGCGGTCGCGTGCAGGTGCGTGGCCCAGCACGCGGCCCGGGCGGGGTCCGCCCCGCGTGCGAGCAGCCCGACGAG
>JAEWCA010000055.1 GCA_023390875.1 Actinomycetes bacterium | reverse complement strand
GTCGTCGGTACGGGCGGCCTCAGAGCGAGGCGGCGGTCTCCGCGGGGGCGATGGTGCCGGTGCGGATGAGCTCGCGGTACCAGAGGCCGGAGTCCTTCACGGTGCGCTCGTGCGTGTCGTAGTCGACGCGCACGACGCCGAAGCGGCGGTCGTAGCCGTACGCCCACTCGAAGTTGTCGAGCAGCGACCACACGAAGTACCCGCGCACGTCGGCGCCGGCCTCGATGGCCTCGCCGACGGCGTCGATGTGGTCGTGCAGGTACGCGACGCGGTCCTCGTCGTGCACGCGACCGTCCTCGCTGACCGTGTCGTAGAACGCGGCGCCGTTCTCGGTGATGGCGAGCGGCTGGCCCGGGTAGCGGTCGCGCAGCTCGAGGAGCAGGTCCACGAGGCCCTGCGGCTCGATGTTCCAGCCCATCGCCGTGTGCGGGCCGGGCTGCGGCAGCCACTCGACGTCGTCGGCGCCGACCCACGGGGTGTGCTCGGAGACACGGTGCCCGTCGGGGCCCGGCGTGCCGGGCTCGAGGTCCGGGCCGGTGCCGTGCTTCACGCGGCCCGTCGAGTAGAAGTTCACGCCGAGCACCGCGAGCGGGAGCTTGATGAGGTCGAGGTCGCCCTCCTGCACGAAGCCCCAGTCAGAGATGTGCTCGGTGTCCGCGAACACCTCCTTGGGGTACTCGCCGTCGAGCATGGGGCCGAGGAACACCTCGTTGGCGATGGTGTCGATGCGGCGCTTGGCCTCGACGTCCTCGGGCGCCTCGGTGGCGGCGCGCGTCACGTGGAGGTTGAGCGTCACGGAGATCGGCGTGTCGTCGCCGAGCACCTCGCGGATCGCGCGGCCCGCGAGGCCGTGCGCCAGGTTGAGGTGGTGCACCGCCGCGAGGGCCTTGGCCGCGTCGGTGACGCCGGGGGCGTGCACGCCGGACGCGTAGCCGAGGAACGCCGAGCACCACGGCTCGTTGAGCGTGGTCCACAGGTGCACGCGGTCACCGAGCACCTCGGCGAGCTTGCGGGCGTACTCGGCGAAGTTGTACGCGGTCTGCCGGTTGGCCCAGCCACCCTCGTCCTCGAGGGGCTGCGGGAGGTCCCAGTGGTACAGCGTGACGACGGGCTTGATGCCGGCGTCGAGGAGGCGGTCGACGAGGTCCGAGTAGAAGTCGAGGCCGGCCTGGTTGAACTCGCCCGAGCCGGTCGGCTGGATGCGGGGCCACGCGACGGAGAACCGGTAGGCCTGCAGGCCGAGGTCCTTCATGATCGCGACGTCCTGCGGGACGCGGTGGTAGTGGTCGACCGCGACGTCGCCCGTGTCGCCGTCGAGCACCTTGCCGGGCGTGCGCGAGAACGTGTCCCAGATGGACGGCAGGCGCCCGTCCTCGTCGTGCGCACCCTCGATCTGGTACGACGCGGTGGCCGAGCCCCAGAGGAAGTCGGCGGGCAGCTGGCGTCCGGACGGGCGCGTGGTCGGCATGTCGGTCCTTCTGGTCGGCGGAGGCGGGGCGGGCGCGGCGTCGGCGCTGGGTGGTCGACGCGGGGATGACGCTGCGGCTCTGCGAAATGTCGAATCGATACGATACACCCGTGGGATCGCTCCCGCGACCCCCTCGTGCGCGGACCCGGCAGGGTCCTCGCGAGCTGCGGGGGCGCCCCGGACGAGCCCGGGACGCCCCCGCAGGTCAGACTGCGAGCTCGACGATCGTCCCACCCGCGGGCACCGTCGCGTGCACGCCCGCGCGGCCGGGGCCGGGCTCGACCTGCACGTGCCACTCCCGGGTGGTGCCGCGCGCCTCGACCGTCACCGTCCGGCCCGTCCGGCGCACGACGAACGTCGCACCGTCGCCGCCGTCGGCCGCCGGCACCTCGACCACGGACCGGTGCCCGTCCGGCAGCCCGAACAGCCGCAGCGTGATGCCGTCGGCCCAGTCCCCGTCGGCACGGTCGGTCCGCGCGGCGACCGGGATCACCGCACCGGCCCGGACGTACACCGGCGCGGACAGGAAGTCGTGCCGCTCGCGCACCCAGCGGGGTCCGGTCACCTGGTCACCGGTCAGCAGCGACGTCCACGTGCCCTCGGGCAGGTAGACGTCGACGTCGCCCGACGCGCTGAACACCGGCGCGACGAGGATCTGCCCGCCGAGCATGTACTGCGTGTCGACGGTCGCGGCGCCCGGGTCGTCCGGGAACTCCAGCACCATCGGTCGCATCACGGGGACGCCCTGCTCGTGCGCCTCGGCGCCGGCCTGCGCGAGGTACGGCATGAGCGCGTGCTTGAGGTGCGTGAACTTCCGGGCGACCTCGACGGCCTCCTCGTCGAACGCCCACGGCACCCGGTACGAGTCCGAGCCGTGCAGGCGGCTGTGCGACGACAGCAGGCCGAACACGAGCCACCGCTTGAACACGGCGGGGTCGGGCGTGCCCTCGAAGCCGCCGATGTCGTGGCTCCAGTAGCCGAAGCCCGACGACGCGAGCGACAGCCCGCCGCGCAGCGACTCGGCCATCGACGTGAACGTCGACTCGCAGTCGCCGCCCCAGTGCACGGGGAACTGCTGGCCGCCGGCCGTCGCGGAGCGCGCGAACAGCACGGCCTCGCCCTCACCGCGCTCAGCGGTGAGCACGTCGAACACCGCCCGGTTGTAGAGGTGCGTGTAGTAGTTGTGCATCCGCTCCGGGTCGGACCCGTCGTGCCAGACGACGTCCGTGGGGATCCGCTCGCCGAAGTCCGTCTTGAACGCGTCCACGCCCTGCCCGAGCAGGCGGCGCAGGTGGTCGGAGTACCAGGTGACGGCCTCGGGGTTCGTGAAGTCGACGAGCCCCATGCCGGCCTGCCACAGGTCCGTCTGCCAGATCGACCCGTCGGCCCGCTTCACGAGGTAGCCGCCCGCGCGGCCCTCCTCGAACAGCGCCGAGCGCTGCGCGATGTACGGGTTGATCCACACGCACACCTTGAGGCCCCGGTCGTGCAGCCGGGCCAGCAGGCCCTCGGGGTCCGGGAACGTCGCCGGGTCCCACGTGAAGTCCGTCCAGTGGAAGCCGCGCATCCAGAAGCAGTCGAAGTGGAACACGCTCAGCGGGATGTCGCGCTCGGCCATGCCGTCGACGAACGACATCACGGTGTCCTCGTCGTACGAGGTCGTGAACGACGTCGACAGCCACAGGCCGTACGACCAGGCCGGCACGCGGGCCGGGCGGCCGGTCAGCGCGGTGTAACGCCGCAGCACGTCCTTCGGCGTCGGGCCGTGGATCACGTAGTACTGCAGCACCTCGCCCGCGACGGAGAACTGCGTGCGGGACACGACCTCGGAACCGACCTCGAACGACACCTTGCCCGGGTGGTCGACGAACACGCCGTACCCCTGGTCGGACAGGTAGAACGGCACGTTCTTGTACGCCTGCTCGCTCGCGGTGCCGCCGTCCGCGTTCCAGATGTCGACGGACTGGCCGTTCTTGACGAACGCGCCGAACCGCTCCCCCAGGCCGTACACGTGCTCGCGCACACCGAGGGTGAGCTGCTCGTGCACGTAGGGGTCCCCCCCCCCGCGGGGGGGGCGGCCCCCCCCGGGGGGGGGGG
>JAEWCA010000134.1 GCA_023390875.1 Actinomycetes bacterium | reverse complement strand
TGGTGGGCTCGGTGTTGTGTATAAGAGACAGGGCGGGCGCTCGCCGCCGACGCCCGCCTGCCGGCCCTCGCCGTCGCGGCGATCGCGCTCGCGCTGCGTGCACCGTTCGTGGTGGTCGTCGTGCTGGCCGCCGTCACGGCCGCGGTGCTGCGCGCGATGGGCATGCCGTAGCCTCGCTCGGACCCGTCGCTCGACTCCGGAGACCCCCCATGACCCTGTTCCGTGAGACCGCCGACGTGTCCGTGCGCCCCGCGGTGCCCGGCGACGAGCAGACGCTCGCCGACGTCCAGCTCGCCGCGTGGCGGCACGCCGGGCTGCTCGGGGAGCACGTGCTGGACCTCGTCGACTCGACCGCGATGACCGAGCAGTGGGCCCGCGCCATCACGACACCGCCCGCGGAGGGTTTCCGGGTGCTCGTGGCGTGCCGCGGCGCGGAGGTCGTGGGCCTCGCGTCCGTCGCCCCCGTCCCGGCTCCCGAGGGCCGCCCGTTCGACGCGCCCGGCGGCGCGATCCTCGCCCTCGAGGTCGCCCCCGGCTCCCAGCAGCGCGGTCACGGGTCGCGGCTGCTCGCGGCCGTCGTCGACCTCCTCCGTCAGGACGGGGCGGACCAGGTGCACACGTGGGTGCTCGACGGCGACGAGGCCCGCGAACGGTTCCTCGGCGGTGCGGGACTGGGGCCCGACGGTGCCACGCGTGACCTCGCGACGGGCACGCTGCCGGACGGGTCGCCGACGACCGTCACCGAGCGCCGCTGGTCCGCCTCGATCTGACGTCAGGCCGTCCGGGCGCGGTGCAGCCGGCTGGCGGTCCGCAGCGACGCCCGCGCCTGCTTGCGATCACCGGCGGCGTCGTACGCGAACGCGAGGTGGTACCAGGTCCGCCAGTTGTCCGGATCGGCCTCGGTCCGCTCGCGGAACTCCTCGAACGCGGCCCGCGCCGCGGCGCGGTCGATGCGGCCACCCGGCGAGCGGGGCAGGTCGTCGACGGGCAGCTCGTCGGCCTCGGCCAGCTCGTCGGCCATGCGCTGCACGTCGATCGCCAGCCACCACTCGCGCGCGACGAGCCAGATGACGAGCAGCGGCAGCACCCAGAACGCGAGCCCGAGCACGACGCCGACGGGCTCGCCGCTCGTCACGAGCGCGCTCGCGCGCAGGGCGACGAGCCACACGTAGACGGCGAGCAGCGCCGTGAGCACGACGGCGGCGAGGAGCGACGTGCGGCGCACCCGCTGCGAGGAGCGGGCCACGTCAGGCGAGGTCGAGCAGGTGCTCGAGGCCCACGGTCAGGCCGGGCCGCCGGCCAACCTGGCGCACGCCCAGCAGCACGCCGGGCATGAAGCTCACGCGGTCGAACGAGTCGTGCCGGATGGTGAGCTGCTCCCCCGCGTTGCCGAGCAGGATCTCCTCGTGCGCGACGAGCCCGCGCAGCCGCACGGCGTGCACGCGCACCCCGTCGACGTCGGCCCCGCGAGCGCCGTCGAGCCCCTCGCTCGTCGCGTCCGGGCTCGGCCCGAGGCCGGCGGCCGCACGCGCCGCGGCGACGGCCTGCGCGGTGTGCCGGGCGGTGCCGGACGGTGCGTCGATCTTGTTCGGGTGGTGCAGCTCGACGACCTCGACGGACTCGAACCAGCGGGCGGCCTTCGCCGCGAACGTCATCGCGAGGACGGCGCCGAGCGCGAAGTTCGGCGCGACCAGCACACCGACGCCCGGCCGGTCGGCCAGGTGGTCCCGCACGCGCGCCAGCGACGCCTCGTCCCAGCCGGTCGTGCCGACGACCACGTGGACACCGGCGTCGACGAGCGCGTGCACGTTGCCCTCGGTCACGGCTGGCACCGTGAAGTCGACCGCGACGTGCGCGCCGGCGTCGGCCACCGCGGTCAGGTCGCCGTCGGCGTCCAGCGCCGCGACGAGCTCCAGGTCGGGGGCGTCCTGCACCGCCCGGACCACCGTCGCACCCATGCGTCCCGCCGCGCCCAGCACGGCCACCCTGATCGGTTCGCTCACGGGGTACGACCCTAGCCGCCGACGGCGGTCCCCAACGCCTCCGCGATGCCGCGCTCGAGCCGGCGCAGCTCCAGCAGGCTGTTCCCGGTGAACCGCTCGACCTCACGCGGCGGGTAGGCAGCCTGCACGTACCAGCGGATCGCGCCGAGCACGTCCTCGGGCCGCACGGGTCCGGGGCCGACCGCGTCCCGCACGAACGCGCTGAACCGCACGGCCGCGAGGAACACGTCGGGCGCCACACCGAGGTGCTCGACGACCCAGCGGTGCAGCGTCCCGACCGCGAGGCCGGCGTTGCGGGCCACGTCGGACGACCGCACGAGCCCGTCCGACTCCAGCACCTCCCGGACGACGGGCTCGAGCAGCGCGAGCGTCGGGTCCTCCTGCTCGGGCCGGAACCGGGCTGCGAGGCCGCCGCCGAGCAGGTGGGCGGCGTCCTCGTCCTGCCCTGCCTCGAGCGCGACGGCGCACGCGGTGGCGACCTCGGGCGACAGCAGCGTCTCGACCGGGTCGAGGCGGTCCGTCACGGGGCGCGCGACGCCGAGCCGCGCGAGCGCCAACGGGTCCAGCTGCGCCCCGACCCGGGCTGCGGGTCCGCGCTGCTCACGGACGGTGGCGCGGGTCGCCAGCCCGCGCACGCCGGAAGCGTCGGGCGTGCGGCGCTGCGTGAGCGGGTCCACGTGCACCCCCGGCGTGCCGACGGCGACGACGACGAGGCCGTGCCCGTCGGGCAGCACCACCTCGTGGCTCACCGCACCGGCCGGGTACCGGACCACCCAGACGTGGTCCACGAGCTCGTGCGCCCCGGGCGGCGGCGCGAACCGGCGGTACCCGATGTCGTCGACGGCCATGCCTCATCATCGCGCCCGCACCAGCGCTCGACCATCACCCGCAGCGGGTCGACGCCGAGGTCGCCCGCCCGACCCGTCCCTGCCGCCCGGCCGGCCGCATCAAGGTCGCACCGCACGCGACCGATGCACCCTCATGCCACGCCTTCCCCGCGTCGCCCCCACGCCGGCGGCCGTCGTCACGTACGTCGCGCTCGGCATGTTCGCCCTGACCTGCGGGCTCATGCTGTGGGCTGACGCCCTGGCGCAGGCCGAGGCGGGCGAGTGGGCATGGCCGACCGAGCCCTCCGTCTTCGTGCGCGACGCGGTCCCGTGGTCGCTCACGGTCGCTGTCTGGAGCGCCGTGGCCTGGGTCGTCGGCGGCAGGTCACGATGGCGCGTCCCCGTGCTCGGCGCGGTCGTCATGGCCGGCTGGGCGCTGCTCGCGTGGCTGTCGGCCCACGTCGTCTTCCTGGCCACGGGGTGGTACGTCCCGTGGCCAGGAC
>JAEWCA010000132.1 GCA_023390875.1 Actinomycetes bacterium | reverse complement strand
CGCGTGCTCTGCGGTGCGCTCGTCGGTCAGACGGTGTCGTCGGACGTGCTGGTCGACGGGCTGCTTGCGGCTGTGGGTGCGGACGGTGCCGCGGGCGCGGGCGGCACGGTCGGTGCGGACGGTGCCGCGGGTGCGGTCGGTGCCGCGGGTGCGGTCGGTGTTGCGGGTGCGGTCGGCGCCGCGGGTGCCGTCGCCGCTGGCGGTGCGGGCGGCGTTGGGGGTGCGGGTGGCGTCGCCAGTGCGGGCGGTTCCGCGGTCGTCGTGGGTGTGGTGGCGGTTGCCTCGGAGTCGGCCGGGGCCGTCGAGGCGGGGGAGTCGGCGATGAAGATGACGGCGCCGAGCGGAGGGACCCGGACCGAGGCCGAGTACGGCCGGCTGTAGTGCGGCTCCGCCTGCGACTGGATCTCGCCGAGGTTGCCGACGCCGGAGCCGCCGTAGGCCACGGAGTCCGAGTTGTAGGCCTCCCGCCAGCGTCCGCCGCTCGGCAGGGCGAGACGGTAGCTCTCGTGCGGGACGCCGGAGAAGTTGACGACGACGGCGACGTCCGGGGTGTCGACGCCCTTGCGGAGGTAGGCGAGCAGGTTGCGGTCGGCGTCGTCGGAGTCGATCCACTCGAACCCGTCGGGGGTGTGGTCGAGCTGCCAGAGGGCGGGGGTGTCGCGGTACAGCGCGTTGAGGTCGCGCAGGGCGTCCCAGACGCCGTGGTGGCTGTGGTCGAAGTCGAGCGCGCCCCAGTCGATCGACCGTCCCTCGGCCCACTCGGACCGTTGCGCGAACTCGCTGCCCATGAACAGCAGCTGCTTGCCGGGGTGGGTCCACTGGTAGGCGAGGAGGAGCCGGACGCCGGCGAGCTTCTGCCAGTGGTCGCCGGGCATGCGCTCGTACAGGGAGCCCTTGCCGTGGACGACCTCGTCGTGGCTGATCGGGAGGATGAAGCGCTCGGAGTAGGCGTAGACCATCGAGAACGTGATCTCGTGGTGGTGGTAGCGGCGATGGATCGGCTGCTCGGCGAGGTAGCGGAGCGTGTCGTTCATCCAGCCCATGTTCCACTTGAGCCCGAAGCCGAGGCCGTCGGTGTCGGTGGGGGCGGTGACGCCGGGCCAGGCGGTGGACTCCTCGGCGATCATCATGGTGCCGGGTGCGCGCCGGTAGGCCGTGGCGTTGGCCTCCTGGAGGAACGAGATGGCCTCGAGGTTCTCGCGGCCGCCGTACTTGTTCGGCCGCCACTGGCCGGGCCGGCGGGAGTAGTCGAGGTAGAGCATCGAGGCGACGGCGTCGACGCGCAGGGCGTCGACGTGGAACACCTCGAGCCAGTAGATGGCGTTGGCGACGAGGAAGTTGCGGACCTCGACGCGGCCGAAGTTGAAGACGTAGGTCCCCCAGTCGGGGTGCTCGCCGAGCAGCGGGTCCGGGTGCTCGTACAGCGAGGTGCCGTCGAAGTGGGCGAGCGACCACTCGTCCTTCGGGAAGTGCGCGGGCACCCAGTCGACGATGACGCCGATCCCGGCGCGGTGGAGCGTGTCGACGAGGTAGCGGAAGTCGTCGGGGTGGCCGAACCGGGACGTCGGCGCGAAGTACGACGAGACCTGGTAGCCCCAGGACCCGCCGAACGGGTGCTCGGCGACGGGGAGGAACTCGACGTGCGTGAAGCCGAGGGCGAGCACGTACTCGGTGAGCTGGCTGGCGAGCTCGCGGTAGGACAGGCCCTGCCGCCACGACCCGAGGTGCACCTCGTAGATGCTCAGGGGACCGGTGTGCGGGTCGCGCTGGGTGCGGGCGGCCATCCACTCGTCGTCGGACCACTCGAAGCGGGACTCGATGACGACGGACGCGGTGGCGGGCGGCACCTCGGTGCCCTGCGCGAGCGGGTCGGCCTTCTGCCGCCAGGAGCCGTCCTGGCCGAGGATCTCGAACTTGTAGCGGGCGCCGGCGGTGACGTCGGGGGCGAAGACCTCCCAGACGCCGCTGTCGCCGAGCGAGCGCATCGCGTGGACGGCGCCCTGCCAGTGGTTGAAGTCGCCGACGACCCGCACGGCTCGGGCGCTCGGGGCCCAGACGGCGAACGACGTGCCGTGCACCTCGCCGAGCACACCCGGGTACGTGCGGACGTTGGCGCCGAGCACCGTCCAGAGCTGTTCGTGGCGACCCTCGCGGATGAGGTGACGGTCGAGCTCCTGCACCGTCGGGAGGAACCGGTACGGGTCGTCGGTGAGCGTCGCGTGACCGCCGTACGTGACCTCGACGCGGTAGTCGGGGACGTCGGTCCCGTCGAGCACCGCGACCCAGATGCCGTCCTGCTCGTGCCGCGCGGCGACGCGCGTGTCCGGCGTGATGATGACGACCTTCTCCGCGAGCGGGCGAAGCGTGCGGATCGTGACGCCGCCGTCGCCGACGTGCGGCCCGAGGACTCCGTGGGGGTCGTAGTGGGCGCCCTCGGCGACGGTGCGCAGGGTGTCGGGATCGACGGGGACCGGGGAGGGCGCGGCCTGGTTCATCCCCCTACCCAACCACCCACGGGGAGCACGTGCAGGTGGACCGGCTGACAAATGCGCCGGTCACCGCCCGGAGTCGCCCGGGCGCCGATGAGCAGGCGCAGGGCCGGGGGTGCGCCGGACCGGGACGGGGCGCCGGGCGGAGTGCGGTGCCGGGGCCTGTCAGGCCGGCGGGAGGGTGCCGGACTTGGACGGGTCGCCGGGCGGAGTGCGGTGCCGGGTTCTGTCAGGCCGGTGGGCGGGGTGCGGCGGCGGTGCTGCCGCGGGTGATGAGGCGGGGCAGGGGAGCGGTGGACGACACGACGGTGCCGGACGCCAGCAGGTTGAGCACCGAGTCGGCGACCTGCACGCCCATGCCGTGCACGTCGAGGCTCATCGCGGACAGCTGCGGGTGGGACAGGCGGCACAGCGCGGAGTCGTCCCATGCCAGCAACGACAGCTGGTCGGGGACGGGGATGCCGAGCTCGGCGGCGACGCGCAGGCCGGCGACGGCCATGACGTCGTTGTCGTAGATGATCGCGGACGGCGCCGCCCCGCGGCCGAGGAGCGTGCGCGTCGCGCGGACGGCCGACTCCTCGCCGTAGTCGCCCTCGATGACGCTGCCCTGCGCGCCGAGGCGGGTGCACTCCGTGACGAACGCCTCGGTGCGAGCCTGGGTGTGCGCGAGGGAGTGGGGCCCGGACACGCGGCCGAGGCGCACGTGCCCGAGCCCGACGAGGTGGCCGACGGCGTCGCGCATCGCCTGGGCGTTGTCGATCCAGACGTTGGAGACGGGCATCTCGCGGGTGGGGCCGCCGACGACGACGGTCGGGATGCCGAGCTCGAGCAGCACGTCGAGCCGGGCGTCCTCGACCTCGAGGTTCACGACGACGACCGCGTCGACGAGCTTGCCCTCGCCCCACCGGCGGTACGCGCGGATCTCGGCCTCGTGGTCCGGCACGACGTGCAGCAGCAGCGAACGGCCCTCGGTCGCGATCGACTCCTCGATGCCCGCGATGAGCTCCATGAAGAACGGCTCGAGCCCGAGCATGCGCGCGGGGCGCGCGAGGACCAGGCCGACCGCGTCCATCCCTTGGGTCACGTCCGCCAGCGTAGTGGCGGGGCGTCGCAGGTCAGCGCGCAGACTCGGTGAGGTCACGCGCAGCGCCGGCGGACGGGGACGTGGGCACGGGCGGGACGACGACGTCGTTCGCGCTGCGCAGGACGGGCTGCCGGGTGAGCGCCTCGGGGTCGAACCGGCCGTGGGTGCGGACGTGGAAGCTCACCGTGGCGCCGGCGGGGACGTCGACGACGGCGTCGTCCACGACCGCGGCGGGGTCGAGCCGGTCGACGAGCAGCGTGACGGCCCGGGCGAGCGACGTCGCGTGCACGTCGACGCGGTAGCCGTCCTGCTCGGGGCTCACCGTGGCGCGCAGCGGCGCGGGGTCGAGCCGCAGGTCGACGTCCTCCGCCCACGTGTGCACGGTCGTGACGTCGCCCAGTCGGGCGACGAGCGCCTCGGCGGTGGCGTCGTCGGGCACCGCGACGCCGTCGGGCAGCGCGAACCGGCCG
>JAEWCA010000566.1 GCA_023390875.1 Actinomycetes bacterium | reverse complement strand
GCGTGCAGCCGGGCCCGCTGCGTCGAGCGCATGCCCGCGACGAGCAGCAGGTCACGGTGCCGCTCGACCTCCGGCGCGCACAC
The DNA here is from genome assembly GCA_023390875.1 of Actinomycetes bacterium. Classification (GTDB taxonomy): domain Bacteria; phylum Actinomycetota; class Actinomycetes; order Actinomycetales; family Cellulomonadaceae; genus Cellulomonas. The sequence continues at coordinate 7,200 of JAEWCA010000566.1, read as the reverse complement.
GTCGCACCGGCCGCACGCCCGGTACCGCTCGTCGCCCCACCGCGCCGCAGAACCGCCGGCCACGTGCGCGTCGAGCAGGCGCTCCAGCCGGCGCCGGCGGTCCCGGTACACGGGCAGCAGGTCGGCGAGCCGGTGCCGCGACGTCGTCCGGTCGCCGAGCACCAGGTGCACGACGTCGTCCGTCGGCACCCCCGCGGCACGGAGCTGGTCGGCGTAGGCCGCGAGCTGCAGGAGCGCGGTGACCTTGACCGTGCGGGCGAGCTTGGTGTCGTGCACCTCGTACCCGCCGTCGTCCGTGCGGACCAGGAAGTCGGCGTACCCGCTGAAGCGGCCGTCGAAGAACCCCGCCTGGTAGACGACGTCCGCCCCCGCGGCCAGCACCGCGAGCGTCCGCTCGTGCACCTCGGTCAGCGACTCCCGGTCGGGACGCGCACGCCGGAGCGTGACGACGCCGCGCCCGGTCGCCTCGTCCCACGGCCCGAACCGGTCGAGGTACGACCTGAGGACGGTCCGCTCGTGCTCCCCACCGAGCGCCGCGACCCGGTCCAGCATCGCGTCCGCCGCCGGGACGACGGCCGGCCCCCAGCCGAGCCGCCCGTCGAGCGACCGGACGACCGCGAGCTCGCACGTCGCGGCGTGCGACAGGTCGCTCGGGCTGAGCGCCAGCGCGCCGTCGTCGAGCAGCAGCATGGGCCGAGGGTAGGCCCCGCCGGGGACACCGCGCTGGGCGGATGCTCGGTCAGCGGCCACCGACCAGAGGGACGTCCCACGAGGACGTCGTCCACAGCCCCGCCGAGGCGGCCCCGCCACGTCACCGCGCCGTCAACCGACCGAGGACGCCTCCAGGGCCCGCACCGCGTCCACGCGCGCGAGGATCTCGTCGAGCACCACGCCCCGGTCGAACCGCAGGGCGAACTCGCGACCGCGCGCCTCCCAGTCGGCACGCTCGGACGGCGACATCCCGACCGCCCGGTCCAGGGCAGCCGCGATCGCGTCGGGCGACGAGACCGGCACGATGAGCGCGGTGTCCCCGACGGCCTCGAGGATCCCGCCGGTGTCGGTGGTGATCACGGGCCCGCCGCCGGCGAGCATCTTCTCGGCGAGCGCGATGCCGAACGTCTCGACGAACTCGGGCCGCGGCTTGCTGGGCAGCACGAACGCGGCGCAGCCGGCCATGAGGTGCGGCTTCTCGTCGTCGGACACGTCGTCGAGGAACCGGATCCGGTCGGCCGCGGGGGAGTCCGCCGCGAGCGCGCGCAGCCGGGACGCGTCGGGCCCGTTCCCCGCGATCACCAGCGTGAGCCCCGCACAGGCCGACGACCGCGAGAACCCGTCGATGAGGTCGTCGACCCCCTTGGCGTGCGCGAGCCGGGACAGGAACAGCACGTACCCGTCACGCGTCAGGCCCCGCGCGGCGAGCACGGTTTCGTCGTCCGGCCGGTCGAGGTACAGCCCGACGTCGATCGCCGGGTACGAGACGGCGACCCGCGAGCGCAGCCGCGGCGCGAACGTCGTGCCGTGGCGCGCGTCGACGGCCTCCGCCTCCGCGACCACGAGGTCACGCGTGTACCGGGACACCGCGAGGCACACGTCGTGGTCGAGGTACCCGGCGAGCACGTGCGCGGCGGCGCCGAACCGGTCGGCCTCGACGCACGCCCGGACGACGTTCGTGACGTCCGACCCGACGGCCTCCGCGACGGTCACGACGTTCACGGGCAGGCCCGTGCGGCGCGCGACGTGCACGGCGTCCGCGACGGCCGTGGCGTGCGGCGACAGGTAGAGCGACATCGCGACGGTCGGCACGCCGTCGGTGAACAGCTCGACGAGCCGGCCCGTGACCCCGGCGAGCCAGCGCCCGTCCGGCACCTTGTAGTCGCCGACGGGGTCAGGACGTTCGACCACGATCCCGGGCGAGTACGGCAGCACCCGGTCGAGCGGCTTGAGCGGCAGGCCGGTCGCCTGCAGCCGGTCGATCGGCCACGTGATGATGCGGACCTCGTCGAACCCGCGGCGCAGCGCGGCCTCGGCGAGGTTGCGGGCCTCGCCCGAGTGGCCGCAGATCACCGGGTCGGCGCGGACGACGACGACGAGCCGGCGGGTCACCACGTCGCACCGTCCGTCCCGACGGAGGACGACGGCGGACGGGCGCCCCACGGCACCGGCCGGGGTCCGAGCTCGACGAGCAGCCGGCCGCCCCGGTGCACCTCCGCGGACGTCAGCCACGTGCGGTCCAGCCGGGTCCCGTCGAGGAACACCTCCTGCACGTGCTGCGCGGGTCCGCCCGGTTCGGGTTCGACGAACCCGGTCGTCTCGACGCTGAGCGCGCGCCCGCCCACGTCGAGCCGCGACTCCCGCCACGCCGGTGCGTTCAGCAGGAACAGGCCCTGCCCGGCGACGGGGAACAGCCCGAGCGACGCCCACACGTACCAGGAGCTCAGGCCGCCGGAGTCGTCGTTGCCGGGCAGCCCGCCGCGGCCGGTGCCGAACTGCTGCTGGACCACGTCGTGCACGACCTCGGCGGTCCGGTCGGGCCGTCCGGCGTACATGTAGGCCCACGGCGCCTCCATGTCGGGCTCGTTGTTGAGCCCCTCGAACCGGTCGAGCGCGTACCCGGCGGCCATCTCCTCGACCGACGGGCGCACCCCCGGCTGCTTGACGGCGTCCGCGCCGAACCCGAAGAACCGGTCGAGCATCGCCGTGAACGCGTCGTCCCCGCCGGCGAGCTCGATGCGGCCGGCCATGTCGTGCAGGAGCCGGAACGAGTAGTTCCACACGCCGCCCTCGTAGAACGTGGAGTCGCGCAGCAGCCCGGAGCCGGGGTCGAACGCGTTCCGCCACTGCGCGGCGAGCGGTGCGAACTGCTCGACGAGCGTCCGGTCCCCGACGGCCGCGGCGACCACCGACGTGCACCAGTACCCGAACGCGAGGTCGAGCGTGTGGCTGATCGGGTGGGCCAGGCCGCGCAGCAGGAAGTCCTCGCCGTACGTGCGCCGCAGGTCGTTGTGCATGTGCACGAGCGCCCAGTCCCAGTCCATGCCCGGCAGCCCGAGCCGGCACAGGTCGGCGAGGAACGTGTGCGCGAGCGCGCTGCCCTGCCGGGAGAACTGGTCGGCGCCGCGGGCCATCCGGTAGCCGATCGGCAGGTTCCCCTCCTCCTCGCTGATGTGCAGCAGGGCGGTCGCGAGCTCCGCGGCGCGTTCGGGCAGCAGGGCCGTGAGCAGGGGGAGCTGTGTCCGGTAGATGTCCCACATGGTCGCGATGTCGAACGCGAACGGCGTGTCCGTGGGCCAGAACGGGCTCTCGTCGGGTGCGAGGCACGGCTTGACGAGCGAGTGGTAGACGGCCGTCGACAGCACGGTCTGCTTGTCGGTCGACGGCGTGTCGACGGCGACCTTGTCGAGGTTCTCGCGCCAGACGGCGGCCGTCCGCGCTCGTCGGGCCGCGAAGCTGGTCGGGCCGTCGCCGCAGTCCCGGTACAGGTTCTCCCGTGCCTGCGAGACGCCGCGCAGCGAGAACCCGATGCGCAGCTCGACGACGTCACCGGGCTCGGACGGGCCGGCCCACATCAGGCCGAACGGCCGCAGCGTCGTCGGGCGGATGCGGTCGAAGTCGAGGCGCGTGCCGCCCGGCATGAGCCGGCGGTCGTACCAGAGCATCTGCCGCCAGTGCCGCGCGTCGCACTCGACGTGCACCGCGAGCGGTGCGCCCTCGACGACGACCTCGCCCTGCGCGACCCCCGGCGCGACCGTCTCGAGGTGCGCCCGCAGCGGCACGGTCCGGCCGTGCGGGATCGTCAGGCCGCCCTGCGACAGGTCGACGACGAGCCGGGCGTCGCGGTGCGCCGGGAACGTGTACCGGTGCACCGCGCTCTTCGGGCCGACCGTGAGCTCGCACCGGATGCCGCTGTCGAGCGTCGCCGCGTACCAGCCGGGCTCGGCCTCCTCCTCGTCGATGCCGAACAGGCGGCCCAGGTCGTCGAGCGGCTGCAGCATCGGCGTGACGCGCACGTAGTTGTAGTACTTGCGGATCGCGCCCGTCCCCGACTGCTGGAAGTGCGTGAACCCGCTGGCCACCGCGTCGTCGTACAGCTCGACGGGCAGCCCCTCGGTGCCGAGCTCGTACCGCCCGTACCCCGTCGGGTACGCGCCGCTGTACGCGCACGCGCTCACCATGCCGAGCGGGTGCTGCGCCCCCGGGTGGGTGTTGCCGACCTGCGGCTTGGGCCACCACCACGTCGACGCGAGGCCCTGCTGCTGCGGCAGGTCCGTCGCCTCCGTGCCGATGAACGGGTCGACGCGCTCGAACATCGGCACGCTCCTCTCCGCGACCGGGGTGCCCGGTTCGCCGGAACGTACGGCAGGAGTGTGTCGAGCAGATTGCCGTGCGGTGAAGGTTCACCGGAACGACGACGCGCGCCGCCACCCGAGGGTGACGGCGCGCGTGACGTGCGGCGTGGATCAGGCGCCGAAGGGGTTCTCCGCCGTGATCTGGTCGGCCGTCGGGGCCGTGACGGGGGCGGCCTTGCCCCAGTTCGAGAACGTCATCTCGGTCTGCGTGCCGAGCAGGTCGAACGCCATCTTGCGGATGAGCGAGTCCGGGCCGATCCAGAACGTGTAGACGAACGTGTCCGGCAGCGTGATGCCCTGGGCGGCGGCCTCGTTGAGCTGGTCGGCCTGCGGGCCCGTGAGCTTCGACGGGTCGATGACGACCTCGTACGGCTGCGCCTCGACGCCGTCGAGCTGCTCGGGCTCGCCCTTCTTCGTGACGCTCGTGAGGGCGGCCTGCTGACCGGTGATGCCCTTGGTCGGGTCGAGTTCGCCCGTGATCTCGCCGACGCTGCCCGCGAGCGGGTTCGACGCGTCCGACGGGTCGATCTGCAGGAACTTGCCGCCCGTCATCTCGCCCATGTTCATGTACATGAGGCCGTCGACGAGGCGGATCTCCATGTCGCCCGCACCGGGGACCGTCAGGGTCATGGCGAGCTGCTGGGTGTCGCCCGTGACGGCGGCGGAGCCGCTCGCGTCGATCGACTGGCCCTCGGCGGCCGTCGACATCGTGAAGTCGTAGCTGCCGGCCTCCTTCTGGGCGGCGGCCAGCGTCTCCAGCAGGTTCGCGGACGTGAGCTCGACGACCGCGGGCTCCTCGGCCGCGGGCGTGGTGACCTTCTCGGTCGGGGCGGCGTCCTCGGAGGCCGGGGCGGCGCCTCCGCAGGCCGCGAGGGCCCACACGAGGGCGGCCGTGGCGGGCACGGCGAGCAGACGACGGGACGAACGCATGAGAAGGCTCCCTGGGGGTGGCCGCCGACACGGTGGCGGCCCGCGGGCGGCTCGGCGCGGACCGGTCATCAAGCGTGCCAGGCTGTGCGCCCCCTGTGTGGGGTACGGAAGGTGAACGTCGTCACGGCGGCGGGTGATTCGCGGACCCGCGCGGTTAGGCTCGGACCGTTTCGATCCCCGACGGCGAGGACGGTTCATGGCCGAGCAGCAGCCCATCCGGTTCGGTGTGGTCGGCAGCGGGTGGCGGGCGGAGTTCTTCGTGCGGGTCGCGCGGCTCATGCCCGACCGGTTCCGGTGCGTCGGGGTGGTGACGCGGACCGCCGAGCGGGGTGCCGAGGTCGAGGCGCAGTGGGGCGTCCCGACGGTGCGGACCGTCGAGGAGCTCGTCACGGCCACGGGTCCGACGACGGACCGGCCCGAGCTCGTCGTCGTCTCCGTGCCGTGGCCCGTGACGCCCGAGGTGACGACCGAGCTCGTCGCGCTCGGCATCCCGGTGCTCGCCGAGACGCCGCCCGCACCCGACGCCGACGGCCTGCGCGGCCTGTGGTCGGAGGTCGGCTCGTCGGGCCTCGTGCAGGTCGCCGAGCACAGCCCGTCGATGCCCGCGCACGCCGCCCGGATCGCCGCGGTCGACGCCGGGATCGTCGGCACGCCGACCCAGGTCCAGGTGTCGTCCACGCACCTGTACCACGCGGTCGGCCTGGTCAGGCGGCTGCTGCGGACCGGCCGCGACGAGGTCACGGTCCGCGCGACCACGTTCGACGCACCGCTCCTGGAGCCGCTCGGCCGTGACGGCTGGACGGGCGAGACCGAGGCGCGGGACCGGTGGAACATCCTCGCGACGCTCGACTTCGGCGGCGGCCGCAGCGCCCTGTACGACTTCAGCGACAACCAGTGGCACAACCCGCTGCGCACCAACCGGATCGTGGTCCGCGGCTCCCACGGCGAGATCGTCGACGACACCGTGACGCGCTGGGTCGACGAGCGGACCGTGGTGGCCTCGACGTTCCAGCGGCGGGTGTCCGGCGTGGAGCAGAACCTCGACGGGTTCGACCTCGAGCACATCTCGCTCGATGGGCGGGTGCTCTACCGGAACGCGTTCGACGGTGCGCGTCTCGCGGACGACGACATCGCGGTCGCGTCGCTGCTCGGCGCGACCGGGGCGTGGGTCCGGGGCGACGGCCCGCCGCCGTACCCGCTCGCCGACGGCTGCCAGGACCACCTGCTCGGGCTGGCCATCGAGGAGGCGTCCCGCACGGGCGCGCCCGTCCGCACCGCTCGGGAGGCGTGGGCGGACGCCTGACCGTCGCCGGCCCCGGTCCCGGGCCCCGGACCGGGTCGCAGGGCAGACTGCTGGGCATGACGTCCGCCGTGGTGGTCGGTGCCGGGATCGGGGGCCTCGCGGCCGCCGTCGCGCTCGTGCGTCGGGGCTGGTCGGTGACGGTGCTCGAACGTGCGACCGCGCTCGAACCCGTCGGCGCCGGGATCGCGCTCGCGCCGAACGCCCTGCGCGCGCTCGACGCGCTGGGGGTGGGTGACGGCGTCCGGGGGCGTGCGCGGATCGGCGGCGAGGTGGGCCTGCGACGGCCCGACGGGCGGTGGGTCGTGCGGGCCGACGTGTCCGCCGCCGCGGAACGGCTCGGCGACACCGCCGTCGTCCTGCACCGCTCGCAGCTCGTCGACCTGCTCGCCTCCGCGCTGCCCGAGGGTGCGCTGCGGCTCGGGGTCGACGTCACGTCCGTCGCGCCGGGCGAGCCCGGCGGGTCGCGGGCGCTGGTGACGACCGCACGCGACGGCGAGGTCGCCGCCGACCTGGTCGTCGCCGCCGACGGCATCGACTCCGCCGTCCGTCGCGCGCTCTTCCCGTCCCACCCCGCCCCCACGTACACGGGCGTGACGGCCTGGCGGTTCGTCGCCCCCGCAC
>JAEWCA010000218.1 GCA_023390875.1 Actinomycetes bacterium | reverse complement strand
CGAGGAGGACGACCGCACCGGCCACGGTGAGCACGACGACGCGGCGGCGGCGCGCGCGGCGGCGGGCCGAGAGCGACGGCCGGGGCGAGGCGTGCGTGGCTCCGTCAGGCATTCGTGCCGCCCTGGGTCTGGTCGGTGCCGGCGTCGCCGGTGCCGCCCGGTCGGGTGCCGCGCACCATGAAGCCGCTCGTGCAGCCGTCGGCGCCCTTGTCGGACAGCGTGAGCGCGGTCGCGGTGACCTTGCCGCTGTCGTCGGCGTCGCCGCGGGCCACGGCGCACAGGCCGACGGCGATCGCGGACGTGTCGGCGGCGGCGTCCTTCGTGTACGTCGTGGAGCCGTCGACCGTGACGGTGACCGTGCTGGTCGTGGCGTCGTCGGACGACGTGTCGCCGTCCTGCGGCGGCATCTGCGGCCGCGTCTGCTCGACGGTGATCGTGGAGGCGTCGACCGCGGTGACCTTGCCGGACGTGAAGCCGCCGAACCCGCCGGTGAAGCCGGGAGCGCCTGACGGGAGGTCGGTGGGCGCGCCGTCCGGGAGGTCGGTCGGGCGGGTGCCCCGGGGTCCGTCGCCCTGCCGGCCGCCCTCGCCGGAGAAGTCGGGGCGCTGGCCACCGCCCGGTCCGCACGTGCCGTCGTCGGACGCGGCCGTGATGCGGACCGTGGTCGCAGGCGTGCTGTCGTCCGCCTGCGTGGCGTCGTCCGTCGACGCGGTCGTCGTCGCGACGCACGACCCGACGGTGACGTCCGCGAGCGAGCCCGCGACGGTGCGCGTGACCGTGGTGGCGTCCGTCCAGGTCACCGACGTCTGCGAGTTCGAGCTGCGCAGCTGCATGACGGTCCCGTCGATCGCGACGATCTCGCCCGACGTGCCGCCGCCGCCCTGCCGGCCGGTCATCTGGGGCGCCTGCTGCGCGGACCCGTCGCCGCCCTGCCGGGCGGTCGTGCCGGAGCCGTCGCCGCCGCCCGAGGAGCACGCGGCGAGCAGGAGCACGCCGACGGTGGCGAGCGCGGGGAGGGCCAGGCGGGTGGGTGTGAGACGGGCGGTCATGGGGTTCTCCTTGTGCGGGGCGCGCGCGGTCACGGTCACTCCGCCCGCAGCGCGTCGATGGGGGCGAGCCGGGCGGCCCGGGTCGCGGGGTACACGCCGAACACGAGGCCGATGGCGATCGCGACGACGACGGAGCCGGCGACGGCGGCACCGGACACGACGACGGACGTGCCGAGCAGGCCGGGCAGCACCTGGGCCGCGACGATGCCGAGCGCGGCGCCGAGGATCCCGCCGCCCAGGCCGAGCACGCCGGCCTCGACGAGGAACTGCCGCCGGATGGCCCACGGCGGGGCGCCGAGCGCCTTGCGCAGACCGATCTCACGGGTCCGCTCGGTGACGGACACCAGCATGATGTTCATGACCCCGATGCCGCCGACCAGCAGCGACAGCGCGGCGATGCCCGTGAGCAGCACGGTGAGCGTCTTGTAGACGGCGGTCGCGGTCGACACCAGGGCGTCCTGGCTGTTCACGGTGAAGTCGGCCGCGGACGCGTCGGTGATGCCGTGCAGGTTGAGCAGCGTCTGCGTGGCCTCCTGGTACGCGGCGCTGAGCTGGTCGTCCGACTCGGCCTGCAGGTAGACGGTCGAGACGGCCTCGCGGGACTGGCCGCCGACGAGCGTGTCCGCCGCGGTGCTGAGGGGCACGACGGCGACGTCGTCGAGGTCGCTGTCGCCGCTCGCGCCCTGCGGCTCGAGCACGCCGATCACCTGGAAGTCGTGCCCGCTGACGGTCACGGTCTGCCCGACGACCCGGGTGGTGCCGAACAGCTCCTGAGCGGTCTCCGGCCCGAGGACGACGACGTTCGCCCGCTGCTCGTCCTGCTCGGCCGTGAAGAACGTGCCGTTCGCGACGGTCCGGGCCCGGACGTCGAGCCAGTCCTCCGTGGTCCCGACGACCTGCGTCGTCCAGTTCGTGTCGCCCGCCTCGAGCGAGACGGACGTCGTCTTCTCGGGCGCCACCGCGGCGACGTCAGGGGTGTTGACCTTCGAGGCCAGCGCCTCGGCGTCGGCCCGGGTCAGCGTGGTGCGGGTGCCGAAGCCGCCGCGCACGCCGCTCGCGTCGGTGCTGCTGCCGGGCTTGACGATGAGCAGGTTGCTGCCGAGCGAGCTGATCTGCGCCGACACGTCCTTCTGGGTGCCCAGGCCGAGGCCGACCGTGAGGATCACGGCGGCGATGCCGATGAGGATGCCGAGCACCGTGAGCGTGGAGCGCAGGCCGTGCGTGCGCACCGCGGACCAGCCGGTCCGCAGCGTCTCCGTCCAGGTCATGCGAGCACCGCCTTGCGGTGCACGGACTGGTCGTCCACGACGAGCCCGTCGCGCACCCGGACGACGCGTTGTGCGCGCTCGGCGACCTCGGCCTCGTGCGTGATGAGCACGATCGTGCGGCCCTGCGCGTGCAGCTCGTCGAACAGCCGCAGCACGTCGTGGGACGACGCGGTGTCGAGGTTGCCCGTCGGCTCGTCCGCGAGCAGCAGCGCCGGTTCCCCGACGAGCGCGCGCGCCACGGCGACGCGCTGCTGCTGGCCCCCGGACAGCTCGCCGGGCCGGTTGTCGAGCCGGTCGCCCAGCCCGACCCGCTCCAGCGCTTCCGTCGCCCGGGACCGGCGCTCGGCGCCGTGGACCCGCCCGTACATCAGGGGCAGCTCGACGTTGCGCAGCGCCGAGAGCGACGGCAGCAGGTGGAACTGCTGGAACACGAACCCGATGCGCCGGTTGCGGATGTCCGCGAGGTCGATCTCGTCGAGCTCGCCGACGTCCTCCCCGGCGAGCCGGTACGACCCTGCCGTGAGCGTGTCGAGGCACCCGAGGACGTTCATGAGCGTCGACTTGCCGGAGCCCGACGGGCCCATGACGGCCACGTACTCGCCCGCGTCGATGCGCAGGTCGACGCCGCGCAGGGCCTCGAACTCGAGGGTGCCGGTGCGGTACGTCTTGCGGACGCCCGCGAGGTCGATGACGGGCTCAGCCATTGTTCGGACCGCCCGGGAAGGTCTGGCCGGTGAAGCCCTCGGGCGGACCGCCCTGGAAGCCGCCCTCGGGGAGGTTGCCCTGGAGCTGGGGGCCGCCGTTCCCGCCCTGCTGGCCGTCGCGGTTGCCGCCGGGCGTGAAGACCGCGAGCACCACCTCGTCGCCCTCGGCCAGGCCGGACGTGATCTCGGTGAGGTTGCCGGACGTCTCGCCGGTCGTGACCTCGACCGTGGTCTGCGTGCCGTCGGCGTCGACCTTCGTGACGGTGGACGTCCCGTCCGTGGTGGTCACGGCGAGGCTCGGCACGGTGAGCACGTCGGTGCGGCGCTCGTAGACGAGGTCGACGTCCGCGGGGACGCCGTCGTGCAGGCCTTCCTGGCCGGGCGTGATGTCGACCGTCACGGGGTAGGCCGCGACGCCCTGGTCGCTCGTGGACAGCAGGCCGATCGACGTGATCGTGCCGAACACCGGGTCGGTCGCGCCGTCGGGCGTGATCTCCGCCTGGTCGCCGACCTCGAGGTTCGCGACGTCCGCGTCGGACACGCTGACCTCGACCTGCCACGCGTCGGTGCCGACGATCGTGAACTGGGCGGTCGACGTGTCGGACCCCGACGACGGGTTCTGCCCGCCGCTCGACGAGCCGGTGACCGCGTCGCCGACCTCGAGGTTCACCGCCGTGAGCAGGCCCGCGACGGGGGCGGTGAGCGTCGCGCCCGCCATGGCCTCCTGCGCGGCGTCGACCTGCGACCGGGCGACGTCGACCTGCGCCTGCGCGGCGGCGATCTGCGCCTTCGCGCTGGACGAACCGTCGGACGCGTCGGTCGCGTCGGACAGCGCGGCCTCGGCGCTCGCGAGCGTGGCCTTCGCCTTCAGCAGGTCCGCGTTGAGCTGCAGCGTGTCGACGGTGGCGAGCGTCTGGCCCGCGGTGACCGTCTGGCCGGCCGCGACCGCGACGGCGGTGACGGTGCCGCTGACGGCGAACGACACGTCCTCCTGCACGGCGGGGGCGATCGTGCCGGTACCGCTGACCGACTTCTGCATCGTCGTGAGGCTCGCGGCGACCGTGCGGGTCGTGGGCGCCGTGGCCTGCGACGCGGACGCGTCCCGGATGCCGAACCACCACACCCCCGCCGTCACCAGCCCCACGACGGCGACGCCGGCCGCGATCCTCAGCGGCGGACCGGTCCGCCTCCACAGCCCCAGCATGCTTCTCCCTCGACGACGCCCCTGGTGGATTCGGGCTCGAAGGTAGGGAGCGGTCCTGGAGCGTCCGTAGCCGGGGCCTGTGCCGCACCTGTGAGGTGCGGTGCCGGCGCGAATCGTTACGGGATCTGGTTCCGACAGATCTGCGGACTTAGTTTGTTATGTTGAGAAAGTCCGCAGACGTCCCCTGGATCGGCTGCGCGCCGACCCCGGGTCACCAGGAGGTTCGATGAGGAACCGCACGCTCGCCCACGCCCGCAGGACCCCGCGACCAGCGCGCCCACCGGCCCGTCCCGGTCGTCGCACCGCCGCCGCCACGCTCACCGCTACCCTCACGGCCCTCGCCGTGACGGGACTCGCCGCGCTCCCGGCGCACGCCGCGCCCACCCGGGCAGCCGCGGCGCCTGCCGTCACGGCCGCCGACGACTCCGTCGACCTCGTCGACGCCCAGGCCACGCCCGAGACCCGGTCCCTGTTCGCCTACCTTCGCGACGTGCGCGGCGACGGCATCCTGTTCGGCCACCAGCACACGACGTCGTACGGGCTCACGTTCGACACCGACGACGGCGCGCACTCCGACGTGAAGAGCGCGACGGGCGACATGCCGGCGGTGTTCGGGTGGGACACGCTCATCATCCAGGGCGACGAACGGCCAGGTCAGCAGGGCAACACGGCGGCACAGAACGTCGCGATCCTCGCCGACTCGATCCAGAAGGCGGACGCGCAGGGCGGCATCAACACGCTGTCGGCGCACATGGAGAACTTCGTCACGGGCGGCTCGTTCTACGACACGACGGGCGACACCCTGCGGGCCGTGCTGCCCGGCGGCGCGAAGAACGCCGACCTCAACGCGTACCTCGACAACGTGGCGTCGCTCGCGCAGTCCGTGCGCAACGCCGACGGCGAGCTCATCCCGATCGTCTTCCGGCCGTGGCACGAGAACGCCGGGTCGTGGTTCTGGTGGGGCGCCGCGTTCGGGTCGCCCGGCGAGTACCAGGAGCTGTTCCGGTACACCGTCGAGTACCTGCGCGACGTCAAGGACGTGCACAACCTGCTGTACGCGTTCTCGCCGGGCAGCGGTTTCGGCGGCAACGCCGAGCAGTACCTCAAGACGTACCCGGGCGACGACTTCGTCGACGTGCTCGGTCTCGACGCGTACGACGACACCGGCTCGCAGACGTTCCTCGACGGCCTCGTCGCGGACCTCGGCATGATCGCGGACCTCGCCGACGCGCGCGGCAAGATCTCCGCGTTCACCGAGTTCGGCGTCACGGGCAGCGTCGGCTCGTCCGGCTCGAACCCGGACCACTGGTTCACCAAGGTGCTCGGCGCGATCAAGGGCGACGCGAAGGCGTCCCGCAACGCGTACATGCTCACGTGGGCCAACTTCGACCAGGGCCAGCACTTCGTGCCCGTGCCCGGCGACGGCACGTACGAGGACTTCCAGGCCTTCGCCGCCGACCCGTTCACGCTGCTCGCCCCCGAGGTGTCCGGCGCGTTCGACCGGGCGACGACGGCCGTCCCGGCCCGCCCGCTCGTGCACCTCGTCTCCCCCGCCGACGGCTCCCGCGTCGCGACCGGGCCGACGACGATCCGCGTCACGGTGCAGGGCGTCGAGCCCGACAGCGTGACGGTGACCAGCACCAAGGGCGCGACCGTCGAGCTCACGCGCGGCGACGGCCTGTGGTGGACGGGTGAGTGGGCGATCCCCGCCGAGCAGCTCGACAACTCGACGCAGGGCCTCACCGTGCACGTCGTCGCCGGCGGCGCCGAGGTGCTGACCGACGACGCGTCCGTGGTGCTCGGGCCGCGCCCGACGTTCCCGGCCGGCGTGGTCGACGACTTCGAGGGCTACGGCGACGACACCGCGCTGCGGGCCGAGTACGTGTCCTACGGCGCCAACACGCTGTCCCTCGAGACGGGCGTGCACGGCGGCGGCAGCAAGGCGCTGCGCATGGACTACGACTTCGCGACCCAGACCTACACCGGCCTGGGCAAGCAGGTCGGCGCCGACTGGTCCGACTTCAGCGAGCTCTCGCTGTGGGTCCAGCCGGACGGGTCGAACAACACGATGGTCCTGCAGCTCGTCGCGGGCGGCGTCTCCTACGAGGCGTACCCGTCGCTGGCCGGCACCACGGCGTCGGTCGTCACCGTGCCGTTCACCGACTGGCGGCCCGCCCCCTGGGACACGTCGCACGCCGACCGGCGCATCACGGCCGAGGACCTCAGGACCGTCGCGGCGTTCAACGTGTACGTCAACCAGGTCGACGGCGGCGCCCCCAGCGGGAGCATCGTGGTCGACGACATCACCGCGAAGGTCGGCCCGCCGGTCTTCTCGGACGTGCCGCGCGGCCACCCCTACGAGACCGAGATCCTCTGGCTGTACGGCCAGGGCCTCGACGACGGGTTCAAGGACGGCACGTTCCGCCCGACGAAGATCGAGACCCGCCGGGCCGCCGCGTCGCTGCTGTACCGCTACTCCGGCGCGTCGTTCACACCGACCGTGACGAAGCCGTCGTTCAAGGACGTGCCGAAGAAGGACCGCGACTACGCGGCGATCGAGTGGCTCGTCGACCAGAAGATCGTCACGAACAAGCCGATCCCGCTCTTCCTCCCGGACGCCCCGCTCGACCGCTCGTCGGCCGCGCAGCTCCTGTGGAAGCTCGCCGGCTCGCCCGAGCCCAAGGCGCCGGCGACGTTCAAGGACGTCCCCTCCTGGTTCCCGTACGCCAAGGCCGTCGCCTGGGCGACCGAGCGCGGGGTCGTCACGCCGGTCTCGGCCACCCAGTTCGGCGTGCTCAAGGTCGTCGACCGGCAGGACATGGCGGCGTACCTGTACCGGTACGACCACCTGCCCACGCCGCTCGAGCCGAAGGTGCTGTACGACTTCGCCGACGGCGCGCAGGGCTGGTCGTCGTTCGCGGGCACGGCCACGGGCACGGGCGGCGCGCTCGCCGTCGACAGCCCGGCGCCCGACGGCACGTGGGCCGGCGTCCAGCCGGGGTCGCTCGACCTCATCGGCCGCACCGAGCTGCGGTTCGACCTCGCGCAGACCACCGGGGTCGACACCAAGGTGGCCCTGCAGGTCGGCAGCAGCTGGACCTGGTGCGAGACCGGCATGACGGGCTGGATCGACGGCCCCCGGGTCGGCGGCCCCCCCCG
>JAEWCA010000548.1 GCA_023390875.1 Actinomycetes bacterium | reverse complement strand
GGCGGAGCGTGGCACGACGAGGCGGCCCGGCCGGCGGCCGCGCGGACCGCTGCTGCTCGGGCCCGCGTTCGTCGCGGCGATCGCCTACGTCGACCCGGGCAACGTCGCCGCGAACCTGACGGCCGGTGCGCGCTACGGGTACCTGCTGCTGTGGGTGCTGGTCGTCGCGAACGGCATGGCGGTGCTGGTCCAGTACCAGTCCGCCAAGCTCGGGCTCGTCACCGGCGACTCCCTGCCCGGGGTGCTCGGCAGCCGCATGCGTCGCGGTCCGCGGCTCGCCTACTGGGGTCAGGCCGAGGTCGTCGCGGCGGCCACCGACCTCGCGGAGGTCGTCGGCGGGGCCATCGCGCTGCAGCTCCTGTTCGGCGTCCCGCTCCCGCTCGGCGGCCTGATCGTCGGGGTCGCCTCGATGGCGCTGCTCCTCACGCAGAACCGGTACGGGCAGCGGCGCTTCGAGTCGGTGGTCGTCGCGCTCCTGGCCGTCATCACGATCGGGTTCCTGTGCGGCCTGCTCGTGAGCCCGCCCGACGCGCGCGGCGTGCTGTCCGGTCTGGTCCCGCGGTTCGACGGCCCGGACTCGGTGCTCCTCGCCGCGAGCATGCTCGGCGCGACGGTCATGCCGCACGCGATCTACGTGCACTCGGCACTCGTCCGCGACCGGCACGGCAAGGCGACCGGGCCGGCCCGCACCCACCTGCTGCGCGCGACCCGCTGGGACGTCGGGACGGCCCTGGTGATCGCGGGCCTCGTGAACATCGGGCTGCTGCTGCTCGCCGCGTCGGGCCTGCGCGGGGCGTCCGGCACCGACTCGATCGAGGGCGCGCACGCCGCGATCGTCGTCGCGCTCGGACCGGCCGTCGGCGTGGCGTTCGCCGTCGGGCTGCTCGCGTCCGGCCTCGCGTCGACGTCCGTCGGCGCGTACGCGGGCGCGACGATCATGGAGGGCCTGCTGCACCGCCGGGTCCCGCTGCTGGTCCGCCGCGTCGTCACGCTCATCCCGGCCGTGGTGCTGCTGGCCGTCGGTGCCGACCCGACGTGGACCCTCGTGCTCAGCCAGGTGGTGCTGAGCTTCGGCATCCCGTTCGCCGTCATCCCGCTGGTCCGCCTGACCCGCGATCGCGCCGTGATGGGCACCGCCCGCAACGGCCCCTGGCTGCACGCGGTCCTCATCGCGGTGGTGGCGATGGTCGTCGCCCTCAACGTGACGCTGCTGTTCCTGCTGATCACGACCTGACCCGGCCGCCGACCACCCGGTCGGCGCCGCGCGCGAGTTCGTAGGTTGTGGGCGAGTTCGTAGGTTCTAGTCGACGAACTCGCCTGGATGTACGTCTCTCGGCGAACCGCCGCTCGGCCGGCGGGGCGGCGGGGCGGCGCCGTGGGTGGTGCCGACGGGACCACAGGGTTGCGGGGGGACACCTGTGTCCACCGGGGGCCTCGTCCGGCGGGGTGGGCGGCGGCGTCGGGGGACATGCTCACGGCATGACACGGCGTCCCGGTGACACACCCGCTCGTCCGCGCGTCGCGCTCCCTCCCGTCCGGCTGGCGCGGGAGCATCAGCCGGACGTGCTGAGGAAGGCGCGACGCTCGGGCGAGATCGTGCGGGTATCGCGCGGGGTCTACGTGCCACGCTCCCCAACCCCCGCCGACGGCAGCGCCGCATCGCGCGACCGTGACATCGCTCTGGCCAAGGTCGTCGGCATCCACGACCGGCTCCGAGCACAGCACTGGTTCGCGCGGGAGACGGCAGCCCTCGTCTGGGGTCTTCCGCTCTGGACGGTGCCGACGACCACCCATGTGCTCCAGCCCCGCCGAGCCGGCGCCCGGCACGACCCGGACGTGTCGCACCATCTCGGCGTGCCGGCACCCGACGAGGGCGCGGTGGTCCTCGGTCTGCCGGTGACCTCGCTCGAGCTCACGGTCGTCGACTGCGCCTCGAGCCTCCCGCCTCTCGATGCGTTGGTCGTCGCCGATGCCGGATTGCGCGCGGGGGCGGACCGCGATCGGATCGCCCGACTGCTCGACGCGCGAGCGGGTGGACGGGGGATCGTGCGGGCGCGCGCCGTGCTCGAGCTCGCGGACGACGGCGCGGAGTCGCCGGGCGAGTCGGCGGCGCGTTTCGTCGTGCTGCGCGACGGGTTGGCCGTGCCGACGACGCAGATCCGCATCGACACGACGGCAGGCACGTTCTGGGCGGACCTCGGTTGGCCGGAGTGGCGCATCGTGCTCGAGTACGACGGGCGCGACAAGTACCGGACCGACGCCCGGGGCGTGTTCCTCCGGGAGAAGCATCGCCACGACGCGATCCAGGAGTCGGGGTGGCGCGTCGTGCGCGTGATGAGCGAGGACCTGCGCGGTACGGCCCTGACGCGCCGGGTCCTCGCGATCGCACCGGACGGCGCCCGCACGACGCTGCGCCCGCGTCGTCACCTGCGGACGTGACCTCGACTTCGTGAACTTCAGTCGAGTTGGTGGGTTGCAACCCCCGAACTCGACCGGAAGGTACGAACTCGACGGCGGCGACAGGGCGACGACGGGGTCAGGCGTCCCGCAGGGACGCCAGGCGGGACTCCAGGTGGGTGCGTTCCGTCGGGTTGGTCACCAGGGTGAGGGCCTGGCGGTAGGCCGCCGCGGCGGCTGCCGGGTGGCCCGCCCGGGCCAGGAGCTCGGCGCGGACGGCCGGGACGCGGTGGTGCCGGGGGAGGGCGTCCCCCAGGCCGTCGAGCAGGGACAGGCCCGCGTCGGGACCGGACGCCTCGGCGACGGCGACGGCGCGCGCCAGCCGGACGACGGGCGACTCCGTGAGGTTCTCGAGCTCGGCGTAGAACGCGGCGATGACGTCCCACCGGGTCGCGTCGGCGGTCCGCGCGGTCGCGTGCT
>JAEWCA010000473.1 GCA_023390875.1 Actinomycetes bacterium | reverse complement strand
ACCGCGTGCTGCGGCAGCAGCGGCGCGACCGGCTCGTCCGGGCGCTGTCGTTCGCCGCGGGGGCCGCGATCGTCGCCGCGGACCGCGAGGGGCGTCCGGGGATCGGCTGGCGGGTCCAGCACGCGCTCGAGGAGAGGGCGTCGGCCGCCGACGACTGAGCATGGACGGCCCGCGGGCCCGTCCGGGCAGGGCACTAGCCTGGGCGGCATGACGCTCCTCGACGCCGCGACCCCTCCGGCCGCCGCCCTGTGGCCCGCCCCGCAGGCCCGCGGCCCGCTCGACGCGCTCGTCGACGTCCCCGGGTCGAAGTCGCTCACCAACCGCTACCTCGTGCTCGCGGCGCTGGCCGACGGACCCGGGCGGCTGCACGGCGCGCTGCGGTCGCGCGACACGCGGCTGATGGCGCAGGCGCTGGGTGCGCTCGGGGTGCGCGTCGACGACGAGGGTGCCGACTGGGTCGTCACGCCGGGGTCGCTCACGGGTGGCACGACCGTCCACTGCGGGCTCGCGGGCACGGTCATGCGCTTCCTGCCGGCCGTCGCGGCGCTCGCCGACGGGCCCGTGCGGTTCGACGGTGACGCGACCGCGCTGGTCCGTCCGATGGGTCCCGTGCTCGCGGCGCTGCGCCAGCTGGGCGTGCGGGTCGACGAGCACGGCGAGCCCGGGCACCTGCCGTTCACGGTGCACGGACGCGGCGGCCTGCTCGGCGGGCAGGTCGACGTCGACGCGTCGGGGTCCAGCCAGTTCGTCTCGGGCCTGCTGCTCGCGGCCGCCCGGTTCACGCAGGGCCTCACCGTGCGGCACACCGGGCGGACGCTGCCGAGCCTGCCCCACATCGAGATGACGGTCGCGGTGCTGCGCGCCGCCGGCGTCGAGGTCGACGACTCCCGGCCGGACATCTGGCACGTCTCCCCCGGCCCGGTCACGGCGCGCGACGTGCGCGTCGAGCCGGACCTGTCGAACGCCGCGCCGTTCCTGTGCGCCGCGCTCGTCGCGGGCGGCACGGTGCGCGTGCCGGGCTGGCCGACATCCACGACCCAGCCCGGCGGGCTGCTGCCGGGCATCCTGCAGAAGATGGGCGGCACGACGAGGCTCGACGGCGACGTCCTGTCCGTGAGCGGCACGGGCGCGGTCCGCGGCGTCGACCTCGACCTGCACGCCGCGGGCGAGCTCGCGCCGACGATCGCCGCGCTCGCCGCGCTGGCCGGCTCCCCCACGCGGCTGCGGGGCATCGCGCACCTGCGCGGGCACGAGACGGACCGGCTCGCGGCGCTCGCGAACGAGATCACGCGCGTCGGCGGCCAGGCCGAGCAGACCGCGGACGGCCTCGTCATCACGCCCCGACCGCTGACCGCGGGCACCTGGAAGACGTACGAGGACCACCGGATGGCCACCGCCGGCGCGCTCGTCGGGCTGCGCGTGCCCGGGATCGAGGTCGAGGACGTCGCGACCACCAGCAAGACGCTGCCCGACTTCGTCGGGATGTGGACCGGCATGCTGGCCGGGACGGCACCCGCCTGATGCCGACGCGGCGCTACGACGAACGGGACGTCCGCATCCGCCCCGGCCGTGGGACGCGACCGCGCACCAAGCAGCGCCCCGAGCACGCCGACGCCGAGACAGCGCTGGTCACCGGTGTCGACCGCGGCCGGTACGCGGTGCTCGTCGACCCCGACGGCCCCGACGAGCGACGCGCGACCGCCATGAAGGCCCGCGAGCTCGGCCGCGAGCGCGTCGTGCCCGGCGACCGCGTCGACCTGGTCGGGGACACGTCCGGCGACGAGGGGTCGCTGTCCCGGATCGTGCGCATCGGCGAGCGCCGGACCGTGCTGCGGCGGACCGCGGACGACACCGACCCCGTCGAGCGCGTCATCGTGGCCAACGCCGACCAGCTCGTCATCGTCACCGCGCTCGCCGACCCCGAGCCGCGCACGCGGATGATCGACCGGTGCGTCGCGGCCGCGTACGACGCCGGCATGGACGCGCTGCTGGCGCTGACGAAGGCCGACCTGGCCGACCCTGCCGACCTGGTCGGGATGTACGCGCCCATCGGCGTGCGGATCGTCGTCACCCGCACCGAGGGTCCGAAGGAGACGCGCACGATCCACGGGCTCGACGACGTGCGGGCGGCGCTCGACGGCCGCACGTCGGTGCTCGTCGGGCACTCGGGCGTCGGCAAGTCGACGCTCGTCAACGCGCTGGTCCCCGACGCGGACCGGGCGGTCGGCGTGGTCAACGACGTCACGGGTCGCGGACGGCACACGTCCACGTCGGCGGTCGCGCTGCGCGTGCCGGGCACGGCCGGGCCGACGTGGGTCATCGACACGCCGGGCGTGCGGTCGTTCGGGCTCGCGCACGTCGACCCGCAGCACCTGCTCGGTGCGTTCGCCGACCTGGCCGAGGTGGCGCAGGAGTGCCCGCGCGGCTGCACGCACACGGACGACTCCCCCGACTGCGCGCTCGACGACTGGGTCGCGGAGTCGCCCGACGACGTCACGCGCGCCGCCCGGTCGGCCCGGGTGGAGTCGTTCCGGCGGCTGCTCGCGAGCCGGCTCGGCACCGCGGACGACCCGCGCGAGCCGTCGCGTCCATGAGCGGCGTGACCTGCGTTCCCGCGGGGTCCCAGCCGCTACGGTGAGCGGCATGAACCTGCGCCCCGGGTACGACGACGACCTGCGCCTCGCGCACGTGATGGCCGACCAGGTGGACGGCCTGACGATGTCCCGGTTCAAGGCCCAGGACCTGCGCGTCGAGACCAAGCCGGACCTCACGCCCGTCTCGGACGCGGACAAGGCGGCCGAGGAGCTCATCCGCGGGCAGCTGTCGCGCGCCCGTCCCCGGGACGCCGTGCAGGGCGAGGAGATGCCCGACACCGGGCACGGGCCGCGCCGCTGGGTCGTGGACCCCATCGACGGCACCAAGAACTTCGTGCGCGGCGTGCCGGTGTGGGCGACGCTCATCGCGCTGCTCGACGGCGACGAGGTCGTCGTCGGCGTCGTGAGCGCGCCCGCGCTCGGCCGCCGCTGGTGGGCCGCGCAGGGGTCCGGGGCGTGGACCGGGAAGTCGCTCGCGGCGGCGTCGCGCCTGCACGTGTCCGCCGTGGACCGGCTGTCGGACGCGTCGCTGTCGTACTCGAGCCTGTCCGGCTGGTCGCAGCACGGCAGGTTCGACGAGTTCCTCGCGCTCGAGCGGTCCGTGTGGCGCTCGCGCGCGTACGGGGACTTCTGGTCGCACGTGCTCGTCGCGGAGGGTGCCGTCGACCTGTCGTGCGAGCCCGAGCTCGCGCTGCACGACATGGCGGCGCTCGTGCCGATCGTCACCGAGGCCGGCGGGCGGTTCACGTCCGTCCGGGGTGTCCCCGGGCCGTTCGGCGGGTCCGCGCTCGTGTCGAACGGGCTGCTGCACGAGGCGGCGCTCGAGCTCCTGGACCCGCTGCCCGCCGACTGACCGCAGGCGGGTCCGACGAGTCGCGCCGCGCCCCACGGCTGGGACCATCGGAGGCATGACCGACGCGCACCGCGAGGACCGGGCCGCGTCGTTCGAGCGCGGCGCCGGTGCGTACCACGCCGCCCGCCCGGGCTATCCGGCCGACGTCGTCCGGTGGATCGTCCCGGAGGGCGCGCGGGACGTGCTCGACCTCGCGGCCGGCACGGGGAAGCTCACCGCCGAGCTGGTCGGCCTGGGGCTGCAC
>JAEWCA010000427.1 GCA_023390875.1 Actinomycetes bacterium | reverse complement strand
GGCCTCGACGACGGCGGCCGAGTCGCGACCGAGGTAGGGCTCCACGAAGCCCGCGAGGTGCGGTGACGCGGCCCGGGAGTCGGCGGGGATGGTGCGGCGGTACTTGCCGGTGAGCACGCCCCGGCCGAGCGGCGACCACGCGAGCGTGCCGACGCCGAGCGTCGCGGCGGCGGGCAGGACCTCGCGCTCGACGCCGCGCTGCAGCAGCGAGTACTCCGCCTCGACTGCGGCGAGCCCGGTGTCGCCCTCGAGGAGGGTCGCGGCGCGGGCGACCTGCCACCCGGCGTGGTTCGCGAGCCCGACGTACCGGGCGCGCCCGCTCGAGACGGCCAGGCGCAGCGCGGAGACGGTCTCGTCGAGCGGGGTCCGCGGGTCGGGGGACTGCACGAGGAACAGGTCGACGTGGTCGGTGCCGAGCCTGGTCAGCGACGCGTCGAGCGACGTGAGCAGCGCACCCCGGGACCCGTCGACGACGCCGCCCGAACCCGTGCGCCGGACGCCGGCCTTGGTGCACAGCACGACCTCGTCGCGCGCGACCACCTCGCCGAGCAGGTTCCCGATGAGCTCCTCGGCGCCGCCGTCGGCGTACGACGCGGACGTGTCGAGCAGCGTGCCGCCCGCGTCGACGAAGTCGCGGAGCTGCTCGGCCGCCTCGTGCTCGTCCGTGTCACGGCTCCAGGTCATGGTGCCGAGGCCGAGCCGTGAGACGCGCAGACCCGTGCGTCCGAGATGGCGCTGTTCCATGAGGCGCAACAGTAACCGCGGTGCCGAGGACCGCCGGGGACGGCCCGCCGTCCTAGGCAGCACCACTAAGGTGACCGCTCGTGAGCATGGGTGCTGGTGAAGCGATCCTCCTCGGTCTGGTCCAGGGCCTGACCGAGTTCCTGCCTGTGTCGTCGAGCGCGCACCTGCGCATCGTCGGCGAGCTGATCGGGTCGTCCGACCCCGGTGCGGCGTTCACCGCGATCACCCAGCTCGGCACCGAGTCCGCCGTGCTGCTGTACTTCCGCCGCGACATCGCGCGCATCTGCTCGGCGTGGTGGCGGGCGGTGCGGGGCGACCGCGGGCTCGACTGGCGGTCGCGGGCGGGCCTCGCGAACGACCGTCCGGCCGACCACGACGCGCTCATGGCGTGGTTCATCGCGCTCGGCTCGGTGCCGATCGTGGTGCTCGGCCTGCTGTTCCAGGACGCGATCGAGCAGACGTTCCGCAACCTGTGGCTCATCGCGCTGACGCTCGCCGGGTTCGGTCTGTTCCTCGGCTGGGCCGATCGGCGGGGCGCGCACCGGCGCCCGCTCGAGGACCTGACCCCGAAGGACGCGATCAAGTTCGGCCTGTGGCAGGCGCTCGCGCTCATCCCCGGGGTGTCGCGGTCCGGCGGCACGATCACCGGTGGTCTGCTCATGGGCTACACCCGCGAAGCCGCCGCCCGGTACTCGTTCCTGCTCGCCATCCCCGCGGTGTTCGGCTCCGGCCTGTTCCAGCTCGCCAAGAGCGCCGGGGACTTCGGCACCGCCGGCACGCCCGGCCTCGGGGCGACGCTGCTCGCCACGCTCGTCGCGTTCGTCGTCGGGTACCTGGTGATCATCGTGTTCCTCAAGATCGTCTCGACGTTCAGCTACGCGCCGTTCGTCTGGTACCGCGTCGGGCTGGCCGTGCTCGTGGTGCTGCTGCTGCTCACGGGCGTGCTGGACGCGAACAGCGCGCCGGCCAACGCCTGACCGCTACAGCCAGCCGGACCGCCGGAACACGCGGTACAGCAACCAGCACACCCCGCCCATGACGCCGAGCGCGATCGGGTAGCCGTACGTCCACGTGAGCTCGGGCATGTGGTGGAAGTTCATGCCGTAGATCCCCGCGATGAGCGTGGGCACCGCCGCGATGGCCGCCCACGCGGAGATCTTGCGCATGTCCTCGTTCTGCCGCACCGACACCTGGGACAGGTGCGCGGAGAGCATGTCGCCCAGCAGCCGGTCGTGCGCGTCGAGGTGCCGGTCCACGCGGTCGGTCGTGGCCTGCAGACGCCGGAGCCACGGCCGGGCCTCGTCGCCGCCCGGCGCCTCCTCGGCGTCGGCGAGCAGGTCGGGCAGCACGGTCGTGACCGGCCCGAGCGCGCGTCGGGCCTCGCCGATCTCGCGCTTGAGGTCGTAGATCTGCTCGACGGGGTCCTCACGCCGGTCCGACGAGAACACGAGCCGCTCGGTGTCCGCGGTGGCCTCGCCGAGCGCGATCTCCACGTCCGACGCGGTCGCGACCAGCGTGAGCAGCACCGCGGCGAGCACCTGCAGGACGCCGTGGTCGGGCACCGTGGCACCGCTCGTGAGCTTCTCCTCGGCGTGCTCGAGCACGTGCGCGTCGCCGAGCTCGCTCATGAGGACGACGTGCGGACCGACGACGCACGTGAGCGCGCCGGTGTGCACGTCGCGCGTCTGCTCGACGTACGACAGCGTCGGCACGGTGAGCACGAGCTCCCCGTCGGGCGTGCGGTCGACGCGGGCCCGCATCGGGTGGCCCGGCGCCACCGGGTGGGCGCTCGGCCCGCGGTGCTCGAGCGCCGCGACCACGTCGTCGCCGAGCCCGGGCACGCGCCGGCTCTAGCGCTCGGCGAAGAAGACGTGCACCGCGCCGCGCGATTCATCGCTCACCTTGCACTCGT
>JAEWCA010000334.1 GCA_023390875.1 Actinomycetes bacterium | reverse complement strand
CAGCCGGACCGAGGTCCGGTGTGATCGCGAGCGCCGACTCGCCGAACTTCTCCGCGAGGAACTGGCCGTGCGCGACGAGCGCCTGCGCGTCCTCGCGCGAGACGGCGTCGGAGATCTTGTCGAGCGTCACGCCCAGCAGGTCGAGCTGGTCGCACAGCACCATGAGCGACGTCTTGCCGTGCGACACGACCCGCCGGTCGGCGAACTCGCGCGGCAGCCGCAGGTACCCGCCGACGGCCTCCGGCAGGTAGCTCGTCGCGGTCGCGACCACGGTGTGCGCCTGCCGGGAACCGACGCCGAACCGGTCGAGCCGCGGCGCCATGTCCTCGATGGTGCGGGCGATGCCGTGCACGCGGGCGACGACCGCCGCGGGCACCTTGCCCGCGACCTGCTGCTCCACGGAGCGCACGGACGCGAGGATCTCCGCCGACGTCGGCGGGGCGGGCGGCGCGGGCGCGAGCTCGGCCGGCCGCGGTCGGCCACGCAGGCGGTCGACGACGTCCCCGAACCAGCTCATGCGGATCCCGTCCTCAGCTGCCGCCGAGGTCGAGCGAGCTCGACGACGCCCCCGGGGTGTCGTTGCGCGACACGCGGTCGAGGTAGGCCTGCGCCTTCTCGGTCTCGGTCTGCAGGACGCCGACGGTCTGCGCCATCGAGTCGAGCGCCTTGACCTTGAACTCGTCGATCGACTCCATGGTCGCGTAGATGTCCGCGAACGCCTGCTGCAGCTGCGGCAGCCCGAGCGTCGACGACGCGGCCTGCTGCTGGATGGTCGCCGACTGGTCCTTGAGCATCTTGGACGTCGACGCGATCATCCCGGAGGTCGTCGTGTTGAGGGCCGTGATCTGGTCGAGCACGAGCTTCTGGTTGTTGAGCGCCTGCGCGACGAGCACCGCGGTGCGCAGGGCCGAGACCGTGGTGGTGGTCGCGCGGTCGACGCCCTTGATGAGCTCGATGTTGTTCTTGAGGATGATGTCGACCGCGAGGTAGCCCTGGATCGACACGACGAGCTGGGTGAGCAGGTCCTGGTGCTTCTGGCGCACGTAGAACAGGACGTCCTTGCGCAGCGAGTCCGCCCGCTCGGGGTCGGACACCTCGATCTCGGCGATCTTCGCGGACAGCTGCGTGTCGAGGCGCTCGGCGACGTACACGTACTGGTTGAGGCGGCCCATGGTCTCCCACAGGCGCTGCTTCTCGAGGTTGAGGGCGGCGTTGTCCTTGCGGAGCTCGTCCTGCCCGTCGTACAGGGCCTTGACGATGGCGTCGAGCTGCGACTGCGCGCTCTCGTAGCGGCGGAAGTAGTCGGTGAGCTGCGAGCCGAACGGGATGAACCCGAGCAGCTTGCGGCCGACGCTCGACTCGGACGGGTCGAGCTCCTCGACCGTCCGCCGCAGGTCCAGCAGCGACCTGCTGACCTGCGACGTGCCGGACACGCCGCCCTCGCGCAGCTCGCGCACGGGCACCTGCAGCAGGCGGTTCGACGAGTCCGCGGCGGTGCGGATCTCGGCCTCGCCCAAGAGCCGCACGTCGTCGGCCTTGGCGGCGAGCTCGGGCGACCCGGGCTGCACGGCGAGCAGCCCGTCGACGTACGCGGACACCTTCGCGTTCAGGCCCGGCAGGGCCGCCTCGTCGATGCGGGGGGCCATCGCGGGCGCCTGCGTCGCGGCGACCGGCTGGGCCGGCGCGGGCGGCTCGAGCGCGAACGCGGACTGGGCCGCCGGCGGGGTCAGGGGCGTCGCGTCCGTCATGTGAACCTCCACGTCAGCGGGTCGTCGAGCGGTGTTCCGCCGCGGTGTCGGATCGGTGCGTCGCGCCGTGCGACGCCGTCCGACGATGGTCACGCGATGGTCAAGCGCTTGCCTCGGGACGCTAGCACGGGGAGATGACGCGCTGAGGGTGGATTCCGCTGTGGGCACAGCGGATAGCCTGCGGCTGCGGACCGCTCGACGGTGTCGGTCCCGGCCGTCGAACGGTGCGCCCCCTGACCGGCGCACGCCTCGGGCGTGCTCACCTGGAGGCACCGATGACGACTTCCCCCGACGTCCGCCCGAGCCCTCGCACCGAGCCCCTCGGTGTCGCGGTCCCGTCGGCCGTGCCCACCCACTGGTACAACCTCGCCGCCGACCTCCCGTCACCCGTGCCGCCGGCGCTGCACCCGGGCACGCGGCAGCCGCTCACGCCGGACGACCTTGCGCCGCTGTTCCCGATGGCGCTCATCGGCCAGGAGGTCACGACCGAGCGGTACGTCGAGATCCCGCAGACCGTCCGGGAGATCTACGCGCTGTGGCGCCCGTCGCCGCTCGTCCGGGCGCTGCGGCTCGAGCGCGCGCTGGGCACCCCGGCGCGCATCTACTACAAGTACGAGGGCGTGAGCCCGGCGGGGTCGCACAAGCCGAACACGGCCGTCGCGCAGGCGTACTACAACGCGGTCGAGGGGATCACGAAGCTCACGACCGAGACGGGCGCGGGCCAGTGGGGCGCCTCGCTGTCGATGGCGTGCTCGCTGCTCGGCCTGGAGTGCGAGGTGTGGCAGGTTCGTGCGTCGTACGACGCCAAGCCGTACCGGCGCATGCAGATGGAGACGTACGGCGCCGTGTGCCACCCGTCGCCGTCGGACCTCACGCAGGCGGGCCGCGCGATGCTCGAGGCGGACCCGCACACCACCGGGTCCCTCGGCATGGCGATCAGCGAGGCCGTCGAGGCGGCGGCGGGCGACCCCGCGGCGCACTACGCGCTCGGCAGCGTGCTCAACCACGTGCTCCTGCACCAGACGGTCATCGGCCAGGAGGCGCTCGCGCAGCTCGACGAGCTCGGCGAGCGCGCCGACGTCGTGTTCGGCTGTGCGGGCGGAGGGTCGAACCTCGGCGGCCTGACGTTCCCGTTCCTCGGCCGCAACCTGCGCGAGGGCACGAGCACCCGGGTCGTGGCGTGCGAGCCGGCCGCGTGCCCGTCGCTCACGCAGGGCGAGTACCGGTACGACTTCGGCGACGTCGCCGGCCTGACGCCGCTGCTCAAGATGCACACGCTCGGCAAGGACTTCGTGCCGCCGCCGATCCACGCGGGCGGTCTGCGGTACCACGGGATGGCGCCGATGGTGTCGCACGCCAAGGAGCTCGGGCTGCTCGACGCGATCGCGGTCGACCAGGAGACGGCGTTCGCGGCCGGTGTCGAGTTCGCGCGGGCCGAGGGCATCATCCCGGCGCCCGAGTCGACGCACGCGGTCGCGGGGGCCCTCGCGCACGCACGCGCGGCGACCGACGCGCAGACGATCGTGATCGGCCTGTCGGGGAACGGCGTGCTCGACCTGCCCGCGTACCACGACTTCCTCTGACGCCCCGACGAGTGGCCCGCGCCCACCGCGGGCCACTCGTCGGGTCAGGCGGGCACCCCGGCGGTGACGAGCTCGTCGGACGTCGCACGGGCAGGTCCGGGCGCCGGGCGGACCTGGTCGAAGAACGCGACCTCGTGCTCGCAGGAGACCGCGAGCACCTCACGCATCCGGGCCCGACCGGCCGCGTCGAGCGACCGGCCTGCCG
>JAEWCA010000272.1 GCA_023390875.1 Actinomycetes bacterium | reverse complement strand
GCCACCCCCTGCTCGACCCGCCGCCCGCACCGTCACCCGGCCAGCTCGACCTCGATCCGCACGACCTCCCCGGTGCGGCGGAACACCTTCTCGCTGACGTCCCCGTCGAGCACGCCGTCGACCCCGGCGACCCGCGTCCCGTCCGCGAGCACCGCCACGACCGACGACGCGTCGCCCCGCCGGTACACGACCGGCACCTGGCAGAACGTGAACGCGACCGACCCGGCGGGCAGCCCGATCGTCTGCGGCCGCTGCGCGACGTCGCGGTAGCGGAACACGTCGGGCTCGGTGGTCCACTCGGTCGGCCGCAGCAGCACGGGCCGCACCACGATGCGCCCGTCCTCGACCCGCAGCCCGAGCTCGCCGAGCCGGGTGAGGACCTCCTCCTTGACCTGGCCGGTCATGCCCGGCTGCCGCGCTCCGCGACCGGCGGGCGTGTGCGAGTACGGGTCGACGGGGAACGCGCCGTACACCTCGGGCGTCTTGCAGTACCCCAGGCCCAGGCGGACGTCCTCGTACGCGTCGACGAGCCCGCGCACGACGTCGTCGTCGGCCCCTGCGGCGACCGCACGCTCGACGTTCTCCTGCACCGCGAGCAGCAGCTTGGACACCATGTGCCAGTAGATCGACCCGAGCCCCTCGTACGCGAAGAACGAGCCGGACCGGCCCGTGAACTCCGCGTGCCGGAACACCTGCTCGAACACGTCGAGCAGCGCGGCCCGCCCCTCGGCGACGACCTCCGCGGGCACGCCCCGCGACGGCAGCGCGTCGAGCGCGGCCTCGACGTCGCGCGCGTTGTGCAGCCCCGGCGCGAACCGGTGGTCGCCGCGCACGTCGCGCAGCACGAGCGACGTGTCGCCGGCCTGCACGAGCTGGTCGATCAACGGGACGGCCGCGGCCTGCTCCCCGGTGATGAGGTTCCGCCCGAGGAACGAGGGCAGCTCCTTGTCGGGGTACAGCGTGTAGCTGTGCTGGTCGGCGCGGTACAGGCGGCTGCGCCGCACGGCCCGCAGCAGGTCGAGCGCGTCGGCGGGGCTCAGCACCCCGGCGGACAGCACCGCGACCTGGCCCTCGATCATCTCCTGCAGCCGCCCGACGACCGCCTTGCCGTCACGCATGTCGAGCAGGTTGTACGAGTGGAACAGCCCGTCCTCGCGGCGGTTGGCCCGCAGCGCGGCGTCGACGTACTGCTGCGCGACGTCGAGGAACGCCCGCACCGCCTCGGCGTCGACCGTGGTGCGGCGCCCGTCGAACCCGGCGTACACGCGCGTCCGGTACGCGGTGCCGGCCTCGCCGAGCGCGTCCATGACCCGGCGGCGGGACACGTCGTCGAACCCGGCGTCGACGGATGCGACGTGCGCCTCGAGTGCCGCGTGCACGTCGCCGAGCAGCCCGGCGAGCTCGGTCGTCACCGTGAGGTCGTCGCCCAGCAGGTCCTGCGCGAGGGTCAGCGCCCGGCGCAGGTACGCGAGCGTGACGACCGAGACGCCCTTGCCGACGAGCGCGTTGTTCGCGTCGTTCCACTCGGGCCGCTGGGTGTTCATCCAGATGCCGCCGTCGGGCACGAGGTTGACGACCTTCGCGAGGATGAGCAGCAGCAGCTTCTCGCCGAGCGTGACCCGCACGAGGTCGCCGTCGAACCCGTGCACCAGGCGGCCGTCGGCCCCCTCCGTGGCGATGCGGCGCTCGACGCGCTCCTCGGTCTCCCGGTCGAACGTGATGGTCTCGATCGGGTCGACGAGCGTGTCGGCGTAGGACGCGATCCGGTACGGCACGTCGGCGTGCGTGAAGACCGCGCTGTCGACGAGCCCCTCGAGCCGGCCCGGGTGGAACCGGTGCGACGCCTCGAGCAGCTTGACCAGGTAGATGATCTGGTGGTCGCTCCAGTAGCCGATGTTCGCCCACGGGTTGGACGGCTCGGGGACCTCCCAGTCGATGCCCGACCGCGAGATGCGGTACGGGTTGTAGCCGTCGGCCGTCGTCGCGTCGAGGAACACCGCGACCATCGACTCGACGTACTCGGGGAACGACCAGGCGAGCGCCTCCCAGTTCTGGAAGATGTCACGCCAGTTGCCCTGGAAGTCGACGCGCGGGTTGCCCTTGTCGTCGGTCAGCGCAATGCGGAACTTGTTCCACGGGCGGCTCGGGTCGCCGTGCCGGCGGCTGAAGGTCAGCGGCAGGTACTCGCGCACGAGCCGCAGCAGGTCCGGGTCGCCGGTCGCCGCGGCCTGCTCGACGAGCGCGTCGATGTCCGCCGTGGCGGGCAGCGCGGCGAGCGCGTCGGCGCACCGGGCGGCCGTGCGGGGGCTGCGCTGCGCGACGAACGCGCGCAGGTCGGCCGTGTCGACCCGGTACCCGTCCACGGGCAGGCCGCCGCGCATGACGTTGAACAGCACGTTCGCGCCGTGGTGCGCGGTCGCGAGCTCCTCGCCCGTGAGCTGCGCGGCGTCGGCGGTCGCGACGAGGCCGTCGAGACCCTCGCGCGTGCGCTCGACGTCGGCGGCCAGCCGGGCCTCGAGCTCCGCGCGGTCGGCGAGCTCGACCTGCAGCCGGACGACGTCGGCGGCGCTGTGGTCGACGTCCGCGACGAACCGCCAGCGGCGCTGCTCCCCCGCCGCGAGCGTCAGCCGGGCGTGCACCAGGTGGGCGCCCTTGAGGCCGCGGACCTCGTGCTCGGCGGTCACGGGCCGGCCGTGCGAGAACGCGCCGACCTGCCGCGTGGACAGCAGGTGCTCGACGTCGTCGAGCCCCACCTGCCACGACACGGTCGCGGACAGCGACTCGCTCGGGTCGCTCTTGTCGGTCAGGGACGAGTTCATGTACAGGATGCCGAGGCCCGTCGCGGGGTCGAGCTCGGCCCGCTTGTACGCGTCGATGAGCACGCTGAACTCGTTCTGCGTCTGCGCCGTGATGCCCGACGGCAGCAGGTCGACGAAGCCGTCGAGCACGTCGACGTCGACCGCCCGGTCGGTGCCCGACGTGAGCTCGACGCCGCGCACCACGCCGTACCGCGCGCTCGTCTGCCACGACACACGCGCGCGCAGACCCAGGTCGGGACGCGTCTCCTCGAACACGAGCGTGGTGCCGAGGAAGTCCTTGTAGAGGTTCCGCTCGACGTCGGGGTCGCCCGGACGGTGCTCGGCGAACGGCTGCCAGAACACCGTGCCGCCGTCGGGCGTCGACACCCGCAGCAGCGTCAGCCCACCGGTCCGCCCGGCGCCGTTCGCGACCTTGTCCTCGGTCGTGTACGGGAACAGCGCCCGGTCCGACTCCTCACGACCGGCCGTGAGACCGCCGGTGCTCGAGATGAACAGCCACAGGTCGCTCGCCCCGATGAGCGTCATGAAGAACGGCGGGAGCTCGTCGTACGCGGTGATCCGGTAGAACCGGCGCCCGTCGAGGTCCACGGGCCCGCTGACGGGGACGGCGTCGACCTCGGCCGGCTCGTCGGCCCCGGGGGCGGTGGATGCGGACGTCAGTGTCTGCGACGACATGCGGTTTCCTTCACTCGTGGACGTCGCCTTCGACGGTCCGTCCCGTTCGGCGCAGCGCCCGACCGTGGACGCGCTCCCACACCATGACACATCCTGGTGTCACGTGTCACCAGTCTGTACGCGAACCCACGTCCAGGTGGACGCTGGGTCCCGGAGGTGACCGGGGATGGGCACCGTCGACTGCGTCGTCGTGGGCGCCGGACCGGCCGGGCTGGCCGCGAGCGCGGCGCTCGCGGCCGAGGGCGTCGAGCACGTCGTGCTGGCGCGCGGCCGGGTCGGCGAGTCGTGGCGCGCGCACCGGTGGGACTCGTTTCGGCTCAACACGCCCGGCTCGATGAACCAGCTGCTCGGGCCGCTGCCCGACGACGAGTACACCGGCCGTGAGGACGTCGTCCGGCACCTCGACACCGTGGCCGGCCGCTGCCCCGTGCGGGCGGGCGTCGAGGTGACGGGTCTCGCCGCGCACGACGGCTCGCTCGCCCTGAGCACGTCGGACGGGCCGGTCCACGCACGGTCCGTCGTGGTCGCCACCGGCGCCGAGAACGTCCCCCGCCTCCCGCCGGTGGCGCACACCGTGCCGCGACGCGTCCACCAGGAGACTGGCGCGACCTACCGGAACCCCGGGGCGCTGCCCGACGGCGCGGTGCTCGTGGTCGGCAGCGGCCAGACGGGCGCGCAGATCGTCGAGGACCTGCACGCCGCCGGCCGGCGCGTCCTGCTGTCCGCGTCACCCGTCGGCCGGCTCCCGACGCCGTACCGGGGCCGACCCATGATCGAGTGGCTGCGCGAGGCCGGGTTCTTCGACCAGCGGCCCGACGACCTGCCCGACCCCGCGATGACCCGCATGCCGAACCCCCTGCTCCCGCCCGGCGGCGACCACGACCTCGACCTGCGCCGGCTCGCCGTCGACGGCGTCGAGCTCGTCGGCCGCGTCACGGGCGCCGCCGACGGC
>JAEWCA010000147.1 GCA_023390875.1 Actinomycetes bacterium | reverse complement strand
CCTCGTGCCGGCGGATGTCCGCGTCGCCGCCGACGGCACCGCCCGACAGCGTGAGGATGACGACGGTGTCGCCGACCGCCCGGTGCGACGCGAGCGTCGCGCCGATGCCGATCTCGACGTCGTCGGGGTGCGCGCCGACCGCGAGCACCACCTCGCCGGGTCCGGCGGACTCGCGGCGGCGCCGACCCTCGACGGCCAGCGCGGTGATCTTCTCGAGCAGGGTCGCGGCCGCGACGGGCTTCACGAGGAACTCGTCGGCGTCGCGGCGCAGCGCCTCGACGGCGTAGTCGACGCTCGCGAACGCCGTCATGACGGCCACGGGGACGCCCGCGGCGCGGGACCGCAGCTCGCCGAGCAGGTCGAGGCCGCTCATGCCGGGCATCTGGATGTCGGTGAGCACCACGTCGAACTGGCGCTGCGCGACGTGCTCGAGCGCCGACATCGGCTCGTGGGCGACGGTGACGTCCATCCCGCCACGGCGCGCGAGCACCGTGCGCACGTAGAGCGCGGTGTCGACGTCGTCCTCGACGACCAGGACCCTGATCTGCTCGTCGGCCACGGCACCGACCTCCCCCACCTGCCCGACCCCCGGGCGTGACTCACGCTAACCGGATGCCCGGGGCGACGCGCATCGTGGGAGGTTCCGGGCGGTTCGTGTCACCGTGGGGTGCCGGGGAATAGGTGCGGGGGGTCCCCGGTTGGAGCGGCAGTACATGCAAACGCATGGAAACCTGGGGATCCAGGACGAGACGAGCGAGGCGCATCATGCAGTTCGGCATCTTCACCGTCGGCGACGTCACCACCGACCCGACGACCGGCCACACCCCGGACGACACCGAGCGCGTCCGCGCGATGCTCACCATCGCGCAGCACGCCGACCAGGCCGGGCTGGACGTGTTCGCGACCGGCGAGCACCACAACCCGCCGTTCGTGCCGTCCTCCCCCACCACGATGCTCGGCTACCTCGCGGGCACGACGAAGAACATCGTCCTGTCCACCGCGACCACGCTGATCACCACCAACGACCCCGTGCGGCTGGCCGAGGAGTACGCGATGCTCCAGGTCATCTCCGACGGGCGCATGGACCTCATGATGGGCCGCGGCAACACCGGCCCCGTCTACCCGTGGTTCGGCCAGGACATCCGCCAGGGCATCCCGCTCGCCATCGAGAACTACGCGCTGCTGCGCCGCCTCTGGGAGGAGGAGGTCGTCGACTGGCAGGGCAAGTTCCGCACGCCTCTGCAGGGCTTCACCTCCACGCCCCGCCCGCTCGACGGCGTCCCGCCGTTCGTGTGGCACGGCTCGATCCGGTCCCCCGAGATCGCCGAGCAGGCCGCGTACTACGGCGACGGGTTCCTGCACAACGCGATCTTCTGGCCCATCGACCACGCCGCGCAGATGGTCAACTTCTACCGCCAGCGCTTCGAGCACTACGGGCACGGGCAGGCCGACCAGGCGATCGTCGGGCTCGGCGGGCAGGTGTTCATGCGGGCGAAGTCGCAGGACGCGGTCAAGGAGTTCCGGCCGTACTTCGACGTCGCACCCGTGTACGGGCACGGCCCGTCGCTCGAGGACTTCATGCGCGACACGCCCCTGACCGTCGGCAGCCCGCAGCAGGTCATCGACCGGTACGGCGCGCTGCGCGAGAAGGTCGGGCACTACCAGCGGCAGATGTTCCTCATGGACCACGCCGGCCTGCCCCTCAAGACCGTGCTCGAGCAGATCGACATCCTCGCCGAGGAGGTCGTCCCGGTGCTGCGTCGGGAGGCCGAGTCCGCCCGCCCCGAGCACGTCCCCGCGAACCCGCCGTCGCACGCCGAGCGCGTCGCCGCCGCCCGCGCCGCCGGCACGCTGCCCGCGTCGACCGTCACCGCGACCGACCACTGGACCGGCAAGACCGCCGAGGACGACGTGGAAGCAGCCGACGCCGTCACGCGTTGAGCCCATCAGCACCAGCCAGACACCTCAGGAAGAAGGAACGATGAGCGACCGCTCGATCGTCGTCATCTCCGCCGGGCTCAGCCAGCCGTCGTCGACCCGGCTGCTGGCCGACCGGCTCGCCGAGGCCACCGTCGCCGAGCTCGCCGCGCGCGGCATCACCGCGCACGTGCAGTCGGTCGACCTGCGGGACGTCGCGCACGAGATCGTCAACATGACCCTCACCGGGTTCGCGTCGGGCGACCTCGTGCCCGTCCTCGAGCAGGTCGCGGCCGCCGACGGCCTCATCGCCGTCACGCCCGTGTTCTCGGCGTCGTACTCGGGGCTGTTCAAGTCGTTCGTCGACGTCCTCGACAAGGACGCCCTCGTCGACCGGCCCGTGCTGCTCGGCGCGACCGGCGGCACCGGACGGCACTCGCTCGCGCTCGAGTACGCGATGCGGCCGCTGTTCGCGTACCTGCGGGCCGACGTGGTGCCGACCGCCGTGTTCGCGGCGACCGACGACTGGGCCACCGCGGGCGGCGACGACGCGAACCCGCTGCCCGCCCGCATCCGCCGGGCCGGGCGGCAGCTCGCCGAGGAGGTCGCGGACCGCGAGCCGTCGGCGCCCGCCGGGCTGTACGACGCGGTGCCGTCGTTCGAGCAGCTGCTCGGCGGCAGCTGACGCAGGAAACCACGAAGGGGCGAGGAACCGGGTCACGGTTCCTCACCCCTTCGTCGTGCGGTCAGAGCTCGGGCAGGCCCTGGCGTGCCGCCCACTGCGGGGCCAGCGTGAAGCTCGCGCCCGGCGCGGACTGGTCGACGTCGAGCTCCTGGTCGGCCAACGCGACGGACGCGCCCTGGTCGACGTACACGCGGGCCGTGCCGTCGGTCACCACGTCGTCGCCCGGCGCGGGCCGCGCGACGAGGGCGAGCTCGAAGCCGCCCGTCGCCTGCTCGGCGATCCGCAGGCCGCCCGTGTCGTCGGGCAGACCCGCCTGGGTGGTGAGGTCACGGACGGTCGAGCGGGCGTTCTCGGTCAGGGTGAGCACAGCGGCTCTCCTCTCCTCCGGGGGGACGCCACCCTCGCGGGCGACGCCGTCGGACGCCTCCACCGTCACCACGCCGGCGTGCGACCGGCAACTGGGGCCCGCTGGGCGAGACGTCGTGTGAAGACCTCGCGGGAACGCGTGCGACCGGTGCGCGGCGGCACTACGGTCCGCGCGGGCCGTCGTCCGGCGGGCGGTGCCGCTGCGCGGCGGCCGGGGCGTCGCTACCGTCGGACGATGCCCATCCCCCACTGGGTCACCACGGTCAACCGACGGTTCACCAACCCGCTGCTCGGCCGCCTGTCGGACGACGTGCCGCCGTTCGCGACGCTGCACCACGTGGGCCGCTCGTCGGGCCGCCGGTACCGCACGCCGATCATGGCGTTCCCCACCGCGCGCGGGTTCGCCGTCGCGCTCACGTACGGGCCCGACGTGCAGTGGCTGCGCAACATCGAGGCCGGGCAGCCCGCGCGCCTCGTGCGGCGGCGGCGCGTGTACGCCGTGGCCCACCCGGTGCGGCACCACGGCGAGGACGGGCTGCGGTTCGTGCCCGCGTGGACCCGGGCCGCGCTCGGGCTCATGCACGTGGACGACGTGGTCGAGCTGGACGTCGTCGAGCCCGACTGACGGTCGGACCCGGCGGGCGCTCAGACCGCGCCGCGACGTTCCGGGGTGACGCCGCTCGACACCGTGTGACCCGACCACAACGTCGTGTTCACGCAGCCCTCCGCGCAGTGCATGCCGCACGTCGGGCACACCCACAGCGTGTGGTGCCGGTCGAGCGTGCAGCCGCACGTGACGAACCGCTCGGACGGCCGGCCCGGGCCGTTCGTCGTCCACCGGTGCCCCGCGGGGCACCGCGCCGGAGGGACACGGACCCAGCCGCGTGGCGTCTGCTGCCACTTCGACCAGTCGACGACCCGGACCATCGAACAAGTGTACGAGTGGCGTCGCCGTGGCTCCATCGCCACCATGGGTGACATGGCCGGGACGGACGAGGTCGGCATGCACGAGGACGACGTGCGCAGGCTCGCGCTCGCGCTGCCCGACGTCACCGAGCGGACCAGCTGGGGGCGGCCCGCGTGGTTCCACCACCACATGGTCGCGAGGATGTGGGACGACGAGCGCGTCACGGTGCGCGTCGAGGACGACGGCGAGCGGCGCGCGCTCGTCGCGCAGGAGCCGGACCTGTTCCAGACGACCGACCACCACGCCGGCACCGCGTACCTGCTGGTCAGGCTCGCGGCGGCCGACGAGGAGACGTTGCGGGCGATGCTCGCGGAGTCGTGGTGGTGGGCGGCACCGCCGTCGTGGCGGCGGACGCGGCCGGAGATGGGACCGCCGGCCGGGTCGTGAGACGGGCGACGGGCGCACCCGAGGGGTCCTCGATCCCCGGGTGCGCCCGTCGCGGCGTCAGCCGTCCCTGCTCACCACGCCGACGGCGGCGGGGGCGTCACCACGGGCGGCCGGTCGTCGCACGTGATCGTGTTCGGCAGCTCCCACGGCGCGAACCACGGGCCGGTGGTGCCGCCGCCGTCGTTGCCGCCGCCGTCGACCACCGTGAACTCCGACCCCGCGGGCGTGAAGAGGAACGACCCGCAGTTGTTGATGCCGACCGCGCCGACGTTGCGCGCGTCGACGTTGGTGAACGTCGCCGAGCCGGCGGTGCGGGCGCTCAGCACCGACGTGCCGGTGCCGTCGACCCGCAGGTCGGTGAAGTGGACGTTCGTGATCGAGTACAGGTCCTTGACGGGCCAGTCGGTCACGAGCATGAGCGCGTTGTACGTGTTGTCGAGGAAGTGGTCACCGACCACCTGCACGTCGGCGTCGATGTCCCGTTCGAGGGCGAACATCCACAGCGCGCCGAGCCCGATGTTCCAGTTGAGCTCGTACGTGCCCGCGCGGACCGTCGTGTTGTCGGTGAACCGCAGGTACCCGGTGAACGGCTCGGCACCGAACCGGGAGCCCGCGTGCAGGCCGCTGCCCTCGCGGATCGGGTCGGCGACGAGGTTCGCCACGACGGTGTTGTCGGTGCCGCCGTAGATCGCGATGCCGTTCGCCAGCGTCGGGGTCTGCACGGTGTTGTGGTCGAACGTGTTGCCGGCGTCCTCGGTGTGCTCGGACCACATCGCGAGGCCGTCGTCGCCG
The DNA here is from genome assembly GCA_023390875.1 of Actinomycetes bacterium. Lineage (GTDB taxonomy): Bacteria > Actinomycetota > Actinomycetes > Actinomycetales > Cellulomonadaceae > Cellulomonas. Next base: position 1,219 of record JAEWCA010000147.1, on the reverse strand, counting down.
GTGTTCCGCACGAACGTGTTGCGCACCGTCGAGCCCGTGACGCCGGTGTGGAAGTTGAGGCCGTCGGCGATCTGGTCGACGACCATCGTGTCGCTGATGGTGGTGCCGGACATCGGCCCGTCGAACCAGAGCCCGACCTTCGTGTGCTGGACGTAGAGGCCGTCGATCGTCGAGTCGCTCATCGCGCCGCCGATGCCGTTGACCTGGTCGGTGTCGATCCGCTCGCGCACGTCGCCGCGGATCGCGAAGCCGGACAGGTGCACGTCCCGTGAACCACCGGCAGCGGCGTCCTTGCCGTAGAAGCCGACGCCCGTGTGCACGGAGCCGTCGGGCGCGGGCGTCGACAGCGCGACCTCGCGGCCCTGGAAGATCGTGTACCAGCTGCCGGCGCCTTCGATCGTGACGTCGTCGACCACGATGTGGCGGTTCACCTGGTACGTGCCCGGCGGGACGTAGACGGGCAGGTCGTGGCGCTGCGCGAACGCGATGGCCTTCTCGAGCGCCGGTGCCGCGTCCCTGCGGCCCGTCGGGTCGGCGCCGAACAGCAGCACGTTCGCGGCCTTGAGCCGGACCTTCGGGGGCGCGACGAGCTCGGAGTCGACCAGGTCGACGACCGTCCACGCCGCCGTGCTCTGCTTGGGCACCGTCAGCCGCAGCGTCTGGCCCGCCTGGTACGTGCGGCCGAGGAGCAGGCGCTGCTCGTCGTAGAAGTGCATCGGCCGGAACGGCGTCGTGATCGTCGGGGTCGGGGTGGTCGCGGCGGGAACGCAGCCGCACTCGGTGATCCACCAGTCGGGGTGCAGCAGGCCCGCGTTCGGGTCGTTGGTGAACGGGTACTGGTTGTAGAGCCACGAGTACTGGCTCGTGAGCGTGAGGGTCCGCTTGCCGCCGCCGTCGACCGTGACGTCGAGCGGTGCCGTGATGCCGCCCCCGTCCGGGGCGTCGGGCAGCGCGTAGCGGACGGTGATCGCGTTGGCGGCCTTCGGGAGGCGGACCTCGACGTACTGGCCGGGCGCGAGCTTCACGGCCGTGCGGCCCGACGCCTCGGCGGGGAGCGTGTACGCGGTGCGGTCGGGACCGATGACGGTGCCGGTCGTGACGCCGTTCTCGGCCTCCTGCTCGACGAAGCCGAGGTCGGCTCCGCGGCCGGCGACGAGCGACGGGTCGAGGGCGGCCCGCGTGACGGGCGTCGGCGGGGCGGCCGGCGGGCGGCCGTGCG
>JAEWCA010000092.1 GCA_023390875.1 Actinomycetes bacterium | reverse complement strand
CTGCGGTGAGGCCGGCCGCGACGTCCGCGACCGTCCGGTCCCCGTCGCCCCACAGCCCGAACCGCAGGATCTGCGACCACTGCGGCCCGAGCCACACGGCGTGCCGCTGCTGCCCGGTGTACTCCTGCGTGACCTGCAGCTCGACGGCGAGCCTGGTCCGGGCCATCGCGGCGATCACGGGGGAGACGGGCTCGCGCGTCTGGAAGTCCATCGGTCCGTACTTCACCTGCAGGACGACGCCGTCGTCGAACCGCCCGTCGAGCGGCGCGAAGTGGTCGTGGGCCGCGCGGGCACGGTCCGTCGAGCGGTCCCGCCAGTCCTGGTGGTGGTCGTAGACGAACGCCCGCCAGAACACCGTCCCGCCGAACGGCTTCAGTGCGCGGGCCAGCAGGTTCGCACCGTCGGCGTGGTCCCGCCCGTACGCGAACGGTCCGGGCTGCCCCTCGGAGTCGGCCTTGACGACGAACCCGCCGAAGTCCGGGACCGCCGCGTACACGCGCGCGACGACGTCGGCCCACCACGCCTGCACGTCGGGGTCGAGCGGGTCGGACGACGGCAGGCCGCCGACCGTCATCGGCGCCGCGAAGCTCACCGACAGGCAGACGCGGATGCCGTGCGGCCGGAACGCCGCCGCGAGCCGCACGACCCCGTCGAGGTGGTCCGTGAGCAGCCGCGCCTCGGTCGCGTGCACGTTGACGTTGTTCAGCCCGACCGCGTTGATCCCGACCGACCCGAGCAGCCGCGCGTACTGCTCGACGCGCGACAGGTCGTCGCGCACCCGCCCGTCGGCGTAGAAGATCGACCCGCCCGCGTACCCGCGCTCGACCTGCCCCATCACGGGGTGCACGGTCATGTTGTCCCAGTGGTCGAGCATCCGGAGCGGTGCGACGGGCGCGTGCCGCCGGTCGGCGTGGTCGCCGCCGAAGGCGTCGTCGCCCTGGCGCACCAGGTGGTGCAGGCCGTGCAGCAGCCCCGCGCCGCCGCCCGCACGCAGCGTCGTCACGCCGCCGACGCGCCCGACGACGAACGCCTCCTCGCCGTCGACCGCCGCGTCGATGGTCAGGCGGACCTCGGCCGTGGAGGGATCGTCGACGACGGTGCCGCCGTGCTCGGCGGTCGCGTACCGGACCTCGTGGCGCACGGTGTCGACGAGGGGGCCGTCGCCGGCGACGTGGACGCGGCGGACGCCGAGCGGGCGGAACGCCGCACGCGGCAGCCAGGCGGGGTGGACGTCGGTCGGGGTGCTCGTCATGCGGTCCTCGTGGTGCGTCGGGTCCACCGGGGTGGTCGGGGATGAGTCGGTCGGCCGGGCACGGTCGGCGCCGGCCTCGCCTCACCAGTCGTGGACGGTGCCGTCCTTGAGCCGGTTGAACGGCAGGTACGCCTGCTGGTACGGGTAGCGCTGGGCCGCGGCGTCGTCGTACTCGACCCCGAGGCCGGGAGCCTCGCCGGGGTGCAGGTAGCCGTCCTCGAACGTGAACGTCTGCCGGAACACCTCGTCGGTCCGGGCGCCGTGCTGCATGTACTCCTGGATGCCGAAGTTGTGGATCGCGAGGTCCAGGTGCAGCGCCGCGGCCATGCCGACGGGGGAGATGTCGGTCGGCCCGTGGATGCCGGACTTGATCTGGTACTGCGCGGCGAAGTCGAGGATCCGGCGCAGCGCGGTGACGCCGCCGGTGTGCGTGACGGCCGAGCGCACGTAGTCGATGAGCTGCTCGCGGATGATCGTCTGGTAGTCCCAGACGGTGTTGAACACCTCGCCGATCGCGAGCGGCGTCGTGGTGTGCTGCCGGACGAGGCGCAGCGCGTCCTGGTTCTCGGCGGGCGTGCAGTCCTCGAGCCAGAACAGGTCGTACGGCTCGAGGTCCTTGCCGAGCCGCGCCGCCTGGATCGGCGTCATGCGGTGGTGGCCGTCGTGCAGCAGCGGCAGCTCGGGCCCGAACTCGTGGCGGACCGCCTCGAACACGCGCGGGATGTGCCGCAGGTACGCGCGCGTGTCCCAGTCCTCCTCGGCGGGCAGCGGCGCGCGCTGGGCGGGCTCGTAGTCGTAGCGGCCGTGCGTGCTCTGCTGCGCGGCCACCCCGTACACGGCGTCGATGCCCGGCACCGACGTCTGGACGCGGATCGACCGGAAGCCGAGCTCCTGGTGGTGGCGGATCGAGTCGAACAGCTCGGGCAGGTCGCGTCCGCTCGCGTGCCCGTACGCCATGATCCCCGTGCGGCTCGCCCCGCCGAGCAGCTGGTACAGCGGCAGCCCGGCGACCTTCGCCTTGATGTCCCACAGCGCGACGTCGACCGCGGCGATCGCCGCCATCGTGACCGGCCCGCGACGCCAGTACGCGCTCCGGTACAGGAACTGCCAGGTGTCCTCGATGCGGTGCGCGTCCCGGCCGATCAGCAGCGGGACGACGTGGTCGAACAGATAGCTCGCGACCGACAGCTCGCGGCCGTTGAGCGTGGCGTCCCCCAGGCCGACGACGCCGTCCTCCGTGGTGATGCGCAGCGTGACGAAGTTCCGGTCCGGGCTCGTGACGAGCACCTCGGCCGACCGGATCGCGCTGCCCGACCGTCCGCTGCCGGCCGCCTGGTCGCCGGTCGCCTGCCTGCCGGTCCCCTGCTTGCCGGTCCCCTGGTTGCCGATCCCCGGGCTGCCGGTCGCCTGCTCGGCGGGCGCCCCGCCGGTCGGGGCGGTCGCCGGGCGGGGGGCGGCGTCGGGCGCGGTGCGGGCC
>JAEWCA010000021.1 GCA_023390875.1 Actinomycetes bacterium | reverse complement strand
CCTCGAGACCCGTCACGTCCGCGCACCGAGAGGCCCGACCATCTTTCGTTTCAACCCCGCGTCGCGACTGTGGCGGGCCATGGACTCGCTCGGCTCCGTCATCGTGATCAGCCTGTTCTGGCTCGTGAGCCTCGGCCTCGTCGTGACGGCGGGAGCGGGGACGGTGGTCGCCTACGAGGTGTGCCGCCGGTACGTCCTCGGCAAGGACGCCGGCTTCTGGCCCGTCGGCGCGTTGGCCTGGCAGCAGAGCTGGCGGCAGGCGACCGTCGTCGGCCTGCTCGCCGTCCCGGTCGCGGCCGTCGGGATCCTCACGCTCTCCTACCTGCCCACGCTCGGGCTGCCCGGCGTCCTGGTGCCGCTCATGGTGGTCGGGCTGTTCCTGCTGCTCCTGGTCTTCTGGTGCCTGCCCCTCGTGGCCCGCTTCACCAACCCCACCTGGCGCCAGCTGCGCAACGGGTTCACCTTGGGGCTGACGACGCCGAGCCTGACGTTCCTGCTCGGGATCGCCGTCGTCCTCGGCGGCGTCGCCGTCTGGCGCTTCATGCCCGCGGTGTTCGTGGTCCCCGGCCTGATCCTCCTGTGGTGGTGCTACCTGCTCGAGCGGTTCTTCGTCGCCCGGGGGTACGTGCAGCCGGAGCCGGAGGAGGCGGAGGTCTGACACCCTCCCGCCGTTGACCTGAGCTGTCCTGCGATCGACGAAAGGCGCTGTCTTGACCATCCTGCACGTCGCCACCACCGGCTCCGACCGGGCTGACGGGTCGGCCGACGCCCCGTTCCGGACCATCAACCGGGCTGCTCGGGCTGCCGGGCCGGGCGACACCGTCGTCGTGCACGAGGGCGTGTACCGGGAGTGGGTGGACCCGCCGCGCGGCGGCACGGTCGACGCGCCGATCACCTACCAGGCCGCGGTCGACCAGGACGGGCGCTTCGAGCCCGTCACGATCTCGGGTGCCGAGGTCGTCACCGACTGGCGTCCCCACCCCGGCGCCGAGGGCCGCGTCTGGGTCACGGAGGTGCCGAACGCCCTGTTCGGGCAGCGCAACCCGTACGCGGAGCGCATCGGCGGGGACTGGTTCTTCGACCGGGTCAACACCTGGCACACGGGCGAGGTGTACCTCGACGGCAGGTCGATGTACGAGTCGCTGACGCTCGGCGGCGTCGAGCACCCGGAGGTCACCCCGGACTCGTTCGACCCGGAGGGCTCGCTGCTCACCTGGTACTGCGAGGTCGGTGACGACGTCACGACGATCTGGGCGAACTTCGGGGGCGCGGACCCGGCCGCGCACGAGATCGAGATCAACGTGCGCAAGCACGTGTTCTGGCCCGCGGCCACGGGCATCGACCACGTCACGGTGCGCGGGTTCACGCTGACGAAGGCCGCCACGCAGTGGGCCCCGCCCACCGCGCTGCAGGAGGGCCTGATCGGCCCGCACTGGTCGACGGGCTGGGTGATCGAGGACAACACGATCACCGACTCGAAGAACGTCGGCGTCTCGCTCGGCAAGGAGGCCAGCACCGGTCAGAACGAGGCGGCTGCGGGGCCGGACGGCGCCAAGGGCGGCACGCAGCGCGAGCGCGAGGTGATCCAGCGGGCGCTCGTCCTGGGCGGGCCCGACGCCGGCGAGCCGCACCCGTGGCACCGGGACCACGTCGGCTCCCACACCGTGCGCCGCAACACGATCCGGGACTGCGAGCAGGCCGGCGTCGTCGGGCACCTGGGGGCGGCGTTCTCGACCATCGCCGACAACCACATCTCGCACATCCACGTGAAGCGCCAGTGGCACGGCGCGGAGGTGGCCGGCATCAAGCTGCACGCCGCCATCGACACCGTGATCAGCGGGAACACGATCCATCACACGCACCGCGCGCTGTGGCTCGACTGGCAGGCCCAGGGCACCCTCGTGCGGCGCAACGTGTTCTACGCCTCGACCGCCGAGGACTTCATGGTCGAGGTCTGCCACGGCCCGTACCTGGTGGACTCGAACCTGTTCCTGTCGCCGTGGGCGGTCAAGGACATGTCCACCGGCGGCGCCTACGTCCACAACTACGTCGCCGGTCGTATCGCGAACTGCACCGAGCACCAGCGGTACACCCCGTACCACCTGCCGCACTCCACGGCCGTCTACGGCGTCTCGAACATCCTCGGCGGCGACGACCGGTTCTACAACAACGTGTTCGTCGGTGACCGGGCGCCCGGCGCACCCACCGGGGCGGACGCACCGGCGGAACCGGCGCTCGCCAGCTTCTGGTCGGGCGCGATCGACATGGACGGCGTGCCCGGCCAGGCCACCTTCGTGCCGACCCCCGTGGGCACCTCGCAGTACGACGCCTACCCGACGCCGCAGGAGTACCCGAACGAGCGGGGCAGCGACCTGGCCGGGCCGCGGCTCCCGGTCTGGGTCGAGGGCAACCTCTACGCCGACGGCGCCGAGCCGTTCCGCGCGGAGCCCACGGCCCTCGTGGTCCGCACGTCACCGGTGCGCGTCGAGGTGGTCGACGCCGAGGCCGGGACCGTCCGGGTCTGCGTGGACGACGTAGACCAGATCGCCGTCGTCGCCCCGGTGACGACCGCGCGCCTCGGGACGAGCTATCAGGCCGAGATGCCCTGGACCAACCCCGACGGGTCCGACCTGGACCTGAGTGTCGACGTCTTCGGGATCCCGCGGGACTGCGTCGTCCCCGGGCCGTTCGCCGCATCGGCGGCCCGGACCCGGGTCCTTGCGGCGCCGGGGCCGGCTGGTCGGCGGTAGACGGCACGGCGTGACTGCTCGTCGTCGAGTGGTTGCGGGCCGGACGGAGCGCGCCGTCGTGCGGGGTCGTGTGCACCGCTCGACACACCGACGACCGCCGAGTGCTCTCATCGCGATGCGAGCTCGCCGCGGTCGGCGGCCGAATGCCAGGCCTCGCGCAGAGCCACGACATGGATTCCCAGGTCGGCGGCTCGTTCGATCTGGCGCCGCGCCGTCGTGCCGTCGCCGTGCCAGTCACCTGCGACGACGACGCGGTCGGCGTCATCAAGCTCGAAGGCCGGTATCGGCGGCGGCGCGGCAGGAGCGGCGGGACGTTCGATCGTCACGTTCTCCTCCTCGTCCGGGTGTCCGACGATGCCAGACATCCGCGCCAGCCGGTGGACCTGGGGTCACGGTGTCGACGGCTCACGGGTCGCCTGTTCGTGGCCCTCGTGCTCGCGCCGGGAGCATGGCAGACCATGCTCCCCGGAGCGGGCGCGGGCGCGAGCGCAGCCCGCGGGGCGCTGGCAGTGTCGGTCACGAGGCGACGGAGCGTCCCGTGACCGGACGGAGGTAACAGGTGGCTCACGAGGAGCGCGGTCGGCTCGTGTGGTCCGACGAGTTCCGTGGCCCGCCGGGCGCGCCGCCCGACCCGTCGGTCTGGACGCATGAGACCGGCGCCGGGGGCTGGGGCGACGAGCAGCTGCAGCGCTACACGGCGGCGACGTCGAACGCGTGCCTCACCGCCTCCGGCCACCTGGCCCTCACCGCGAGGAGGGAGGCCGACGGCGAGATCACGTCCGCACGGCTCGTCACCAAGGACACGGTCACCGTCGAGCACGGCCGTGTCGAGGCGCGGATCAGGCTCCCGCAGGGAGCGGGTCTGTGGCCGGCGTTCTGGATGCTCGGCGCGGACATCGACACCGTCGGCTGGCCGGCGTGCGGCGAGATCGACGTCATGGAGCACGTCGGCTCCGAACCCTCCGCCGTGCACGGCACGGTGCACGGGCCCGGGTACAGCGGCATCGGTGGCGGGGTCGGTGGCGTGTGCCGTGGCGGTCGGCCGTTGGGGTCCGCGTTCCACGTGTTCGGTGTCACGTGGTCGCCCGACGAGATCCGCTGGCACGTCGACGGCGCCGACTACTTCCGGTGCGGGCCGGACGACGTCACCGGGCCGTGGCCGTTCCGGCACCCGTTCTACCTGCTGCTGAACCTCGCGGTCGGCGGCCGGTGGCCGGGCAACAGGGCAGACGGGCTCCGCCTGCCGGCGACGATGCTCGTCGACTGGGTGAGGGTCCACGACTGAGCCGCCTGGGGCGCCCGGTGCCGTTCACCCGGGCGGATCATGGTCGGGTGATCGTGACCGCGTGTCGTCGCCCCGCCGGCGGGACGCGTGGAACGCTGAGCCGCTCGCGACTCGACGAGGAGGACAGCGGATGGTGGCAGGGCCGGTTCTGGTGGTCGGTGCGGGGCCCGGTGGGCTCGCCGTCGCGGCCGCGCTGCGGGCGAGGGGCGTGGACGCGCTCGTCGTCGAGCGGTCCGACGCGGTCGGCGCCTCGTGGCGACGGCACTACGACCGGCTGCACCTGCACACGACGCGCCGGCTCTCACGGCTCCCCGGTCTCGCGATCCCGCGGGAGTTCGGGCGGTGGGTCGCGCGCGACCACGTCGTGCGCTACCTCGAGCGGTACGCGGCGCACCACCGGCTGCAGGTGCGGACGGGGGTCGAGGTCGAGCAGGTCGAGCCGACGGACGACGGCGGCTGGCGGCTGCGCACGACGGGCGGCGAGTCGATCGAGGGGCGCGCCGTCGTCGTCGCGACGGGCTACAACCACACGCCGGTGCCGCCGGCGTGGCCCGGCGTCGAGGAGTTCCCGGGGGAGGTCGTGCACGCGTCGACGTACCGGAACGCGCAGCCGTACCGGGGCAAGGACGTGCTCGTCGTCGGCGTCGGCAACACGGGTGCGGAGATCGCGGTGGACCTCACGGAGGGCGGCGCCGGACGGGTGCGGCTCGCGGTCCGGACGGCGCCGCACATCGTGCGCAGGTCCAGCTTCGGCTGGCCGGCGCAGGGGACCGGCATCGTCGTCCGCCACCTGCCGGTGCCGCTCGTCGACGCGATGGCGCGGCTGATCGCACGCGTCGAGGTGCCCGACCTGTCGTCGTACGGGCTGCCGCGACCGACGACCGGGCTGTACTCGCGCGTGCACGAGGGGTCGGTGCCGCTGCAGGACGTCGGGCTCATCGCCGGGGTGCAGGCGGGGCGGATCGAGCCGGTGGCGGCCGTCGAGGCGTTCGAGGGTGACAAGGTCGTGCTCGCGGACGGCACCCGCATCGCGCCGGACGTCGTGATCGCGGCGACCGGGTACCGGCGCGGGCTCGAGCCGCTCGTCGGGCACCTCGGCGTCCTCGACGGTCGGGGCCTGCCGCGGGTGCACGGCGCGCGTGCTGCGCTGCCCGGCCTCTACTTCACCGGATACACGAACCCGATCAGCGGCATGTTCCGGGAGCTGCGGATCGACGCCGTCCGGATCGCGAGGGCGGTGGCGCGGGCGCACCACTGACGTCGGGGCGGTGCGGACCCGTCGTACGTCCCCGACGCCGTCGGCGCCACGGGTCGACCACGGTGCTGCTGCCGCGCACGCCGGTCGAGCGGGCCCGCCGGCTGTCGTGGACGGTCGGCCGCCGACGAGGGCCCCCGACCTCCCGGGTCGAGGGC
>JAEWCA010000019.1 GCA_023390875.1 Actinomycetes bacterium | reverse complement strand
CCACGGCGCCGGCACGCCGATCGCGTCGCCCTCCCCGACGACACCGTCGCCGCCGACCCCGTCGAGCGTGACGGTGACCGCGTCGGTGCGGTCGCCGTAGTCGACGACGTCCCGCCCCGGGCCGCCGACCACCTGGTCCGCGCCGTCGGGCACGGCACCCATGACGAACCGGTCGTCGCCCTGCCCGCCCTCGGAGCGGCCGCTGTCGGCGCCGCCGTCGAGCACGTCGGACCCCCACCCGCCCTGCAGCAGGTCGTGGCCGTCGCCGCCGAGCAGCGTGTCGTTCCCGTCGCCGCCGATGAGCACGTCGTCGCCGCCGAGCCCGGAGATCCGGTCGTCGCCCGCGCCGCCGCAGATCACGTCCGGCCCGGGGGTGCCGCGCAGCACGTCGGGCCCGGAGGTCCCACGGATCGTGCACGGCCGGCCGGGTGCGGTGTCGTAGCGCAGGTAGTCCCAGCTCGAGCTGCCCTGGTGCGTCTCGAAGCCGAGCCCGACCGTGCCGGCGCCGCGCCCGGTGAGGGTCCGGTCGAGGACCGCACGACCGTCGACGAGCAGCCGCACGTGCTGCCCGCGCGCCTCCAGGTGGTAGGTGTGCCAGCGGGACGTGTCGACGGGGACCGCCACGCGGTCCTCGTAGGGGTGGACGACGCACACCTCGCCGGGCCCGAACCCGACCTGCAGCAGGTCGGTCGTGTCGCCGACCCACAGGAGGGTCGCCGGGGGCGTGCCCTGGTCGTCGAGGCACGGCTGCGTCGAGCCCGCGCCGAGCCGCATCCGGAAGTCGACGTCCCAGCCGCTCAACCGGTTCGCCGACCCCGTCCACTCCGACGGCGGCCCGTACTCGAGCAGCATGACGAGCGTCTGCTCCCCGATGGTCACCGTGCCGCCGCGCGTCGAGATCACCGGGTCGCCGCTGAACCCGTGCACCTGCCACGGGTCGCCCGGCGGCTGCCGGAACTCCTCGCGCTGCACGTCGCCCGCCCACGCCGGGAGGGGCAGGAGCAGGGCGGTGGCCAGCACCGTCGCGACCGTCAGGCCCAGCCGGGTACGCCTCATCGAGTCCCTCCCAGGGTCGGTGCTGTGCACCCTAGGGGCGGGAGGCGGATGCGAAAGGGTTCGGTGCCCGAACGCTGCCCGTCGGGGCAACCACGGGCGGACGACGGGGCGCGCCCCGCCGCCGCGGAGGGGAGTCGGCGGCGGCGGGACGCGCGTCGGATGACGTCAGCTCGTCGGGAAGCTGTCCGCCGTCATGATGCGGCTGCGCACGAACTGGCCCGACTGCGACAGCTGCGACGTGCCGTAGTTCGACCCCGAGCACGTGCCCGCCTTGAACGCGGCGCTCGACTCGTTCGCGTCGGAGTACGTCCAGTTGACGTGGCTGATCTTCAGCGAGTCGAGCAGGTCGAGCCACGCCGTCGAGCTGGAGATGTCGACGGTGCCGCCGCCGGTCGCGCTCGTCGTGCCCCACTCGGTCACGAAGATCGGCAGCTTGGTCGCCGCGTTGCGCACCTCGTTGCGGTAGGTGTCCGTGTGGGACGCCGCGTAGAAGTGGAACGTGTACATGATGTTCGGGAAGTTGACCGGGTTGGCCACGATCTCGGCCGAGCTCGACCCGTTCGACACCCCGAGCGACGACCAGCCGCGCGTGCCGACGATGACGACCGCGTCGGAGTCCGCCGCCCGCACCACCGGGATCACCTGGTTCGCGTACGTGCGGATCTGGTCCCACGAGACGCCGTTCGGCTCGTTGGCGATCTCGTAGATCACGTTCTTCTTGTTCGCGTTGCGGGTCGCGACGTTCTTGAAGAACGTCTTCGCGTTGTCCAGGTTCACGTTCGGGTCACCGGGCGTGAGCGTGTGGAAGTCGATGATCGCGTACATGCCGCGCGCCTCGGCCTGGTCCACGAGGTCGTTGACCTTCGCCGTGAACGCGGCGGGGTTCGTGACGTAGCCGTCCTCGTTGACGTACATCGCGATGCGCAGGACGTCGGCCTTCCAGTCGTTCGCGAGCGTGTCCAGCGAGCTCGTGTTGTAGCAGGACGGGAACCACTGGAGCCCGTGCGTGCTGACGCCGCGCAGCTGGATCGGCTTGTTGTACTGGTTGCACAGGTTGGTGCCGCAGACGTGCAGCTGGCCGTTGATGGCGAGCGGCGTCGTGCCCGTCGGGGGCGGCGGGGTGGTCGTCGTCGGGGTGGGGGTCGGCGTCGGCGTCTGCGTCTGCGTGGGGGTCGGGCTGCTCGTGGTGGAGCCCGTGCACGCCGTGCCGTTGACGGTGAACTGGGTGGGCACGGCGTTGGCGCCGCTCCAGCTCCCGTTGAACCCGAAGCTCGCCGTGCCGCCCTTGCGGACCGAGGCGTTCCAGCCGGCGTCCTTCACGGAGACCGTGCTGCCCGACTGGCTCACGGTGCCGTTCCACAGGTTCGTGACCTTCTGGCCCGACGGGAACGTCCAGCCCACCGTCCAGCCGTTCAGGTCGTCCCCGAGGTTGGTCAGCACGACGTTCGCGCCGAAGCCGTCGTTCCACTGGTTCGTGACGGTGTACTCGACCTTGCAGCCGGCGGCCGCCTGCGCCGACGTGGCGGCGATGGCGCCGACCCCCGTCGTCACGAGCAGGGCCGCGGACAGCAGGGCGGCCACCCTGGTGCGCTTTCCCATGAGTCTCCTCGTCGGTGGTGGTGTGCGCGGGCGGCGGGACCCGGCTCTCCGGACGAGCAGTGGACGCGTGCCGTGCGCCGACCCTCGCAGTGGGTCGCGGCGCAGGCCTCGCGCCCAGGGCAGCCGCCGTGGATGCGCGGTCCGACGGTAGTGACGGGGGCTCGAGCGCGCGCCCGCTCGAAACGTTTCGCGTTTGGGGGCGCCGGGCGTCAGCGCTCGTGGTCGCGGAGCCGGCGCATCTCCGCGGCGAGCCCCGGGTTCGTCGTCTCGATCTCGTCGGCGATGCGGTCCTGCACGTGCGCAGGCTTCGGTGTCCGGCTCCCCATCGTGGGCCAGGCTGGGGTCATGATCGACGACTTCGCCAAGGCGTACCTGCACGACGACCTCCGGTGGACCCGCACGTCGCTGCTGGGCACGCTCGACGACCTCTCCGAGTACGACGTCCGGCGCCCGCTCACGGTCACCGGGACCAACCTCCTCGGGCTCGTCAAGCACCTCGCGCTGACGGAGGCCCGCTACTTCGGGGAGATCTTCGACCGACCCTTCCCGGACCCGATCCCCCACTGGGACGACCGCGCCGCCCACCGCGCCCACATGTGGGCCACCGAGCACGAGTCCCGCGCCGAGATCCTCGACCGGTACGCGTCGGCCTGCCGCTTCGCCGACGCAACCATCGACGCCCTGCCGGTCGACGCCCCGGACACGTGCCGTGGTGGCCCCGGCCGGACGTGAAGCTGTTCAACGTGATGGTCCACGTCCTCACCGAGACCGCCCGGCACGCCGGCCACGCTGACATCCTGCGCGAAGGCCTCGACGGGGCCGTCGCCTCGGGTCCGGGGGCGTCGTCGCCCGTCGACGAGGCCGTCACGGCCGAACGCGAGCGCCACCGCGCGCAGGTCGAGGCCGCCGCCCGAGCGGCCGCAGGCCTAGCCTGACGCCCGTGACCACGCCGACCGAGCGGTCACCGACGTCGCACCGGCAGGTGCAGGCGGGTCGTCTCCGGCTCCTCGAACCATCGCCGCTGCCGCCGCACCGGCCGGCTCCCGGCGCGCAGCCAGCGCTGCCCGAGCGCGTCGGTGAACCGGACGGACACGGGCGCGAGCGTGATCCACGGCGCGCGCCCGTCGTCGAGCGTGAAGTCCGGTCCGGGCTCGCCGTAGAAGGGGATGACGACGTCGGCCTGCGCGACCGTGCCCGCGGGGAGCTCGGGGACGGTCAGCTCGCGTCGCGGCACGGGCGGAGGACCGCCGGTCGGGGCGGTGACGTCGGGGAGCGAGTAGACGACGGACACCGAGTACACCGGGCCGTCCGAGCGGTTCGCGACGTGGAGCCGCACGGGCACGTCGGCCCGGTAGGCGCGCTCCGAGGTGGCGACGAGCGTCGGTGCGGGTGGTCGCTCGAACCACGCGGCCACGCGGGACGCCTGCGCGCGCTTACGGTCGTAGAGGCTGCGCCGGTACGACACGACCGCGACGAGGGCGGAGACGGCCACCACGAGCGTGCCGACCCAGTTCCGGACCGACTCCCAGTCGACGTCCACGCGCTCACCTCACCGAGTCGACCGTGCATGCGTCGTCGGGACGACGCCCTCGCCATCCATGGAAGACCAGACGCGCCGAGCGAACCAGGCCGGCCGGCGCCTGATCGCACCGGGCCACGATGATCGGGTCGGGCGGCAGCCCAGGACGTCAGGCTGGACGTCGGAAGGAGGCCACCGTGATCGCCTGGCTCAACCGGCTCGTCGACCTGGTCGAGGAGCACCTGACCGAGGAGCTCGACGTCCCTGGGCTGGCCGGCACGCTCGGTACCACCGAGTACCACCTGCGCCGCATGTTCTCGTCGTTGGCGGGCATGCCGTTGTCGGAGTACGTCCGGCGGCGGCGCATGACGGTCGCCGCGGCGGACGTCGTCGGCGGGCAGGACGATCTGCTGACCATCGCCGTGCGGTACGGGTACGGCTCGGCGGAGGCGTTCGGGCGGGCGTTCCAGTCCGTGCACGGCGTCAGCCCGGGTCAGGCGCGGCGCGACGGCGGTCCCTTCCGGTCCCAGCCACGCCTCTCGTTCCGCCTGACCGTCGAAGGAGCCTCACCCATGGACGTCCGACTTGTCTCCCGTCCCGACTTCCGCCTCGTGGGCCACGCCGCCCGCGTACCGCTGGTGCACGAGGGGGTCAATCCCGCCATCCAGCAGCACGTCGCGTCGCTGCCGCCGCAGGAGCATGCACGTCTGAAGGCCTTGGGCGACACCGAGCCGCAGGGTCTGCTCGCAGTGAGCACCGACCTCGACCCCGACCGGCGGGAGGGGACCGACCTGACCTACCTGCACGGCGTCGCCGTGTCGGACGCGGTGGAGGTCCCCGAGGACCTCGACGTGATCCCGGTCGGGGCGGGCTCGTGGGCCGTCTTCCGCGCGGCCGGTCCCTACCCGGCGACGCTGCAGGCGCTGTGGGCGGCGACCGCGACGGAGTGGTTCCCGTCGAACCCGTGGCGGCTGCGGCCCGGGCCCGAGGTCGTCGCCGTGCTCGAGCGGGCCGACGACTTCAGCACCGCGACGGTCGAGCTCTGGCTGCCGGTCGAGGGCGCCTGAGGGGGTCTGCCAGTACCTGGAACGCCAGGGACTCCCGGCGGCGGGAGACTGGGGGTTCGCTGGTGGCATCCCCCAAGAGAGAGGCGCTCCACCATGCGCGCAGTCGTCATGCACGGCCCGGGCGACGTCCGGGTCGACGAGACCGAGCGGCCGACGATCGTCGAGCCGACGGACGCGATCATCAGGCTGTCCGCGACCTGCATCTTCGGGTCGGACCTGTGGCCGTACCGCGGAGCCGACGAGGTCGACCACCAGCCGATGGGCCACGAGTACGTCGGCGTGGTCGTGGAGGTCGGGTCCGCGGTGAGCGACGTGAAGGTCGGCGACTTCGTCGTCGGGTCCTTCTTCTCGTCGGACAACACGTGCGAGATCTGCCGGGCCGGCTACCAGACGCACTGCGTCCACCGCGGACCGGGTGCGGTCCCCGGTGCGCAGGCGGAGTACGCCCGGATCCCGCACGCCGACGGCACGCTCGTCGCGACCCCGGGCATGCCCGACGACGACCTGATCCCGTCGCTGCTCGCCGCGTCCGACGTGCTCGGCACCGGCTGGTTCGCGGCCGTCGCCGCGGAGGCCGGACCGGGCAAGACGGTCGCGGTGGTGGGCGACGGCGCGGTCGGCCTGCTCGGCGTGCTCGCCGCCAGGCAGCTCGGCGCCGAGCGGGTCATCGCGATGTCCCGTCATGCCGAACGCCAGGCGCTGGCTCGCCAGTTCGGCGCGACGGACGTCGTCGAGGAGCGCGGCGACGCGGGCGTGGCCCGGATCAAGGAGCTCACCGGCGGCCTCGGCGCGCACTCGACGATCGAGGCGGTCGGCACGCAGGAGTCGATGCTGCAGGCCATCCGCGCCACCCGGGCGGGCGGCCACGTCGGCTTCGTCGGCGTCGCGCACGACGTGTCGCTGCCCGGCGAAGAGCTGTTCTTCTCGGGCGTCCACCTGCACGGCGGACCCGCGCCCGTCCGCCGGTTCCTGCCCGAGCTGATCCGGCTCGTCTGGGACCGCACGATCGACCCCGGCAAGGTCTTCGACCTCACCCTCCCCATCGAGAAGGCCGCGGAGGGGTACCAGGCGATGGACGAGCGCCGGGCCGTCAAGGTGCTGCTGACCTTCTGACCGACCCACGAGAGGACAAGCACATGAGGCTCACCCGCAGCGGCGGCCAGACCGCCGCCGGCCCGGCGGACTGGTTCACCGGGACCGTCTGGCTGGACGGCATCCGCAACCCCGGCGACGACTCCGCGATCGGCGCCGCGCACGTCCGGTTCGCGCCGGGCGCCCGGACGGCCTGGCACCGCCACCCGAAGGGCCAGACGCTCTACGTGACCGACGGCATCGGCTACGTCGGCACGCGGGACGGCGAGGTCCTGGAGATCCGCCCGGGCGACGTCGTCGTCATCGAGCCCGGCGAGGAGCACTGGCACGGCGCCACGCCCGACCGGTTCATGTCCCACGTCGCGATGCAGCAGGCGGACGACGACGGCCAGGTCGTCACGTGGCTCGAGCACGTCGCCGACGGCGACTACGCCCAGGCGTAGTCAGGCGGCCAGGTGGAAGGTGCTCGCGAACCGGTCGAGCAGCTCGCCGCGTCCCTGCAGCACCTTCACCGCGCCCGTCGCGATGGCCCGCTCGGGGGCGAGCTCGCCGGAGATGACGCGGTGGATCGCCGGCCCGGTGGTGAACTCGACATCCACCGGACCGTGGTCGCGGGTCACGGCGAGGGTCGGCCCGTCGACCCGGACGAGCAGGAGGTCCAGCCCGATGCGCGCGGCGTACGCCGTCGGGGGCAGCTCGGCGGCCACCTGCGGCTGGAACGCGGTCCGCAGCGTGATGGTCATCGCGTCGGGCGTGACCACCTGCTCGTCGCGCGGCTCGCCCAGCGCCTTGAACCCCCACGCGCCGAGCGCGAGCACCACGGGCTCGAGCTCCCGCCCGTACGGGGTCAGCTCGTAGACGACGATCCGCAGCCGCGGCACCCGGCGCAGGATGCCGGCCGCCTGCAGCTCCTTGAGCCGTGCCGCGAGGATGTTCGTCGGGATCCGGGGGAGACCCTCGGCGAGCTCGCCGTAGCGGCGCGGCCCGACGAGCAGGTCGCGGACGATGAGCAGCGCCCAGCGCTCACCGACGAGCTCGAGGGCCCGGGTGATGCCGCAGTACTGCCCGTACTCGCGTGACGCCATCAGGCCTGCTGCGCGACGCCGTCCGACTGCTGCGCGAGCGCGGCCGGGTCGACGAAGCCGAGGTCGAGGAAGTTGCCGTCGGGGTCGATGAGCTGACGCTGGTACATGAACCCGTAGTCGGACGCGGGCTCCTCCTCGGTGCCGCCCGCGGCGATCCCGGCGGCGACCGCCGCGTCGACCGTGTCGCGGCTGTCGAGGAACACCGCGACCGACGCCGTCGGGTGCACGGCGGGGTCGCCGATGGTGCGGTCGGTGAACGTCTGGAAGAACTCGCGCAGCAGCACCATGACGTAGCTGTGGTCCTCCTCGACCACGAAGCACGCGGCGTTGTGGTCGGAGCGGACGGGGTCGAACGTGAACCCGATCGCCGTGTAGAACGCCTTCGCGCGCTCCAGGTCGTTCACCGGCAGGTTGACGAACATCGCGGTCATGACGGTTCCTCCCTGTCCATCTGGTCGATGAGAGGGACACTTGCAAAAAACAAGTGCTCGGTCAAGACCCGCGTCGAGACCGCCGTCGACCGGCAACCACCAGCCGTCACGACGCCGTCGTCGTCCTCGCGGCGGGCGAGGCGTCCCTCTCAGGGTCGCCCAGCTCCCGGACCTCCTGCGCGCAACGGCAGGCGACCGCCATCTTGGCCGCCCAGTGCAGGGCATCCCCGCGGGTGGCCGCCTCGACGACGGAGAAGCCGCCGACGACCTCCTTGGTCTCCGGGTAGGGCCCGTCGGTGACGGACCCGTCGGTGCCGACGATGCTGGCTCGCTGCCGCTCCAGCCCGCCGCCGTACACCCACACGCCGGCCTCGACGGCCTCCCGGATCACCGCGTGGACGTCGTCGCCGACCTGTTCCCAGTCCCCGGCCGGGATGTGGTCCATCGCGCCGTCGTCGAACGAGATCAGGTACTGCGTCATCGGACTGCTCCCTCGGCGGCGGCCCGCTCGGCCATGAGCTCGTCCATCTTGGTGTCGGGCATGAGCTCCCGGACGTGCTGCGCGCACCGGCACGCGGCGGCGAGCTTGGCCGCCCAGTGCAGTGCCTCCTCGCGCGTGGCCACCTCGACCACGGAGAAGCCGCCGACGACCTCCTTGGTCTCCGGGTAGGGCCCGTCCGTCACCGACCCGTCGGTGCCGACGATGCTCGCGCGCTGCCGGTCCAGCCCGCCGCCGAACACCCACACGCCGGCCTCGGTGGCCTCCGCGACGACGGCGCGGACGTCGTCGCCCACCTCTCCGATGTCGTCGGGGGAGATGTGGTCCATCGCGCCCTGGTCGAACGAGATCAAGAATTCCGTCATCAGATGGCTCCCTCGTGTCGGTGACCGCGAGCCGCGGCCTCTCACTCGTTCGACGAACGGCTCGACCCGGATCCGACGCTAGGGCAGAACTTCCCTCGTTGATCCTCGACGATGGGCGCATGACGCGTTCCACCGTGACCGCCCCGTCCGCCCCGGCCGCGATCGGCCCCTACTCGCACGCCGCGACCGGAGGGGGCGGGCTGCTCCACCTGTCGGGCCAGACCCCGATCGATCCCACGACGGGCCGCCTCGTCGAGGGGGACGTGCGTGTGCAGACGCGGCAGGTGCTCGCCAACCTCGACGCCGTCCTGCGGGCCGCCGGCGGCGGCCTCGACGACGTCGTGAAGGTCAACGTGTACCTGACGTCGATGGACGACTTCGCCGCGATGAACGCGGCGTACGCGGAGGCCTTCGCGGAGCCGTTCCCGGCCCGGACCACCGTCGCCGTCGCAGGGCTCCCGCTGGGGGCGCGGGTCGAGATCGAGGTCGTCGCCGCGGTCGGAACCGGGGCCGTCGCGGGCTAGGCCCGAGCCGCCTCCCGCACCAGCCGCACGCACTCGGCGGTGCCGCCGCTCCACGGCGTCCCGTGCCCGGGCAGCACCCACCGTGCGCCGAGGTCGGCGACGCGGTCGAGCGAGCTGAGCGCGGCCGTCGGGTCGTCGGTGAAGGGAGCGGGTGCGGGCCCGCGGGCGCCGGTCAGGACGTGCCGGGTGGTCAGGCCGTCGCCGACGAAGACGGCGTCGACGGCGGGGACGTGCACGGCGATGCTGCCGGGCGAGTGCCCGGGCAGCGCGAGCACGCGCGGCGATCCCGGCAGGTCGAGCACGTCGCCGTCGTCGACCTCGACCACGGCCGCGAGGTGGTGCGTGCGGAGAGCGCGCTTGCGGATCCCGTAGGCGAAGAAGCCGAGCGTGGGGCCCAGCCGCATCGGGCCCCACGACGGCGACGTCTTCTCCTCGCCGCGGGCGCGTGCGGCGTCGCCGCGGCCGACGAGCACGGGGAGGTCGTTGTGCTGCCGGAGCCGTTCGGCGAACCCGATGTGGTCGCTGTCGCCGTGGGTGAGCACGATGCCGCGGATGTCGTCGAGGGGGCGGCCGATCGCGTCGAGCTCGACCTGCAGGTCCTTCCAGTGGCCGGGGAGCCCGGCGTCGACGAGCGTCAGACCGTCGTCCGTGACCACCAGGTAGCACGCGACGAGATCGTTGCCGATGCGGTGCAGGCCGGGGGCGAGGCGCATGGGGTCTCCCGTCGAGGTGGTGGTGAGGGCGACGCTACGCGCGTGCTGGTCAGCGGCGGTGCGCGGACACGAGCCACGCCCGGGCGTCGAACCGGACGCCGCCGTCGTGCAGGTGGTCCGCGAGCACCGCGCGCAGGCGAGCGTCGGCCTGAGCCCGGGCGTCCGGCGCGAGCGCGTCGAGCGCGTGCCGGGTGCACGTGAACCCGTGGACCCAGCCGAGCGCGGTCTCGACGTCCGGCCCGTAGAGCACGGGCTCGTGGACGTCGGCGAACGTCACGTCGGTGAATCCGGAGCGCCCGAGCAGGGCGGTCACCGTGCCGGGGTCGGCGAGCGAGAACGGGTCCGCGCCCGGGTCGGTGGGCTCGTCGTCGGGGATGCCCAGCGACCGGCGCAGGACGACGTCCCACTCGTTCCGCTCGCCCGCCTGCCAGACGAGCATCACGAGCCGGCCGTCGGGCCGCAGCGCCCGCGCGAGGTTCGCGAAGGCGGACGCGGGGTCGACGAAGAACATCGTGCCGAACCGGCTGACCACCAGGTCGAACGCCTCCGGTTGGAACGGGTGGGCCGCGGCGTCCGCGCAGAGGAAGTCGACGTTGCCGGGTCCGTCCGCCCGGGCGAGCGCCCGCGCGCGCTCGATCGCGCCGGCGGACACGTCGAGCCCGGTCGCGCTGCCCGAC
>JAEWCA010000012.1 GCA_023390875.1 Actinomycetes bacterium | reverse complement strand
CGGCGGCGGCGACCGCGGCGAGGGCGAGGTCGGTCCTCATCGCGCGCTCCCGTCCGGCACCTGCTCCTCGGCCTCGGCGTCGGGCCCGCCACGCGTCGGCGGGACGTCCGTGCCGACCGGCGCCGACCCGGCGGTCGTCGGAGCCGGCGACGGGTGCCCGTCCCCCGACGCCACCTTGCGGAGCCGCGCGGCCCCCGTCTTGAACAGCGGCTGCTTGGAGACGGCGTCCCACTCGGTGCGCGTGAGCTCGTTGGCGGCGCGGTGGTGGCCGTCGCCCGCGTCCCAGTAGCCGTAGTGGAACGGCAGGAAGACGACGCCGGGGCGGATGCCGCTGACCCGCACCCTGGCGCGGACGCTGCCGCGAGGCGTCGTCGCCTCCGCGAGGTCGCCTTCGGCGAGACCCTGCTCCGCGGCGTCCGGCGCCGACACCTCGACCCACACCTCGGGGGCGGCGGCCTGCAGCTGCGGTGCGCGCGCCGTCTTCGTGCGGGTGTGGAACTGGTAGAGCGTCCGGCCCGTGATGAGCACGAACGGGTGCTCGGGCGTGGGCGGCTCGTGCGGAGTGCGGTACTCCGCGGCCTTGAGCATCGCCCGGCCCTCGGGGTTCGTCGCGCGGTACCGCGTCGCGTCGACGGGTGCACCGGTCTCCAGGTCGCGTCCGTACGTCTCGCACACGTCGGGGGCAGCCGGGAAGTCGCCGTCCGTGTACAGGCGTGGCGTGCCCCCGGGGTGCGCCGTCGTGCAGGGCCACTGGATGCCGCTCGGGCCGCGCAGCAGGTCGTACGTCAGCCCGCTGTAGTCGCACGGCCGCCCGGCGCTGCACCGCTTCCAGGCCTCGAACGCCTCCTCGGGCGTCTGCCACGTCACGAGCGGTCGCCCGTCGCGGTCGGTCAGCCCGAGGCGGTCGGCGAGGTCGAGCACGATGTCGAGGTCGGACCGCGCCTCTCCGGGCGGCTCGACCGCCTTCTCGGACAGGTGCACGGTGCGGTCCGCGTTCGTGAACGTGCCGGTCTTCTCGCCCCAGGCCGCGGCGGGCAGCACGACGTCGGCCAGCGCGGCCGTCTCGGTGAGGAAGATGTCCTGGACGACGAGGAACAGGCCGTCCGACGACAGGATCGAGCGGACGCGGTCCAGCTCGGGCAGCGACACCGCGGGGTTGGTCGCCTGCACCCACAGCAGCCCGACGGACCCCTGCTCGGCGTACCGGAAGATCTGCATCGCGTGGGTCGGTGGCACGTGGTGCGGGATCCGGTCCCGGTCGACGTTCCAGAGCTGCGCGAGCTCGTCGACGTGCTGCAGGTTGGCCCAGTTCCGGAACCCTGGGAGGTCGCCGTTCGCGCCGCACTCGCGCGTGTTCTGGGCGGTCGGCTGCCCGTTCATCTGCAGGACGCCGCACCCGGGCCGCCCGAGCATCCCTCGCAGCAGGTGCACGTTGTTGACCTGCACGGACGCGGCCGTCGCCTGGTGCGACTGGTAGAAGCCCTGCAGCACCGTCGAGAGCAGCCGCTCCGTGGTGCCGATCAGCCGGGCGGCCTCGCGGAGCGCGCCCGCGTCGACGCCGCAGATCGCGGCGACCCGGTCCGGCGGGTACGCGGCCACGGTCGCGGCCAGGTCGTCGAACCCGGTCGTGTGCGCGTCGACGTAGGCGTGGTCCACCCAGTCGTGCGCGACCAGCTCGTGCAGCAGCCCGTTCATGAGGGCGAGGTTCGTGCCGGGCAGCGGCGCGAGGTGCACCGTCGCGGCGCGCGCCACGGGCGTCGGCCGCGGGTCCACGCACACGAGCGCCGGCGGACGCGGACCCGCGAGGCGGTCGCGCATCCGGGTCCACAGCACGGTCTGCGTCTCGGCGACGTTGTGCCCGTACAGCGCCAGGACGTCGGCGTGGTCGACGTCCTCGTACGAGCCCGGCTGGCCGTCCGACCCGAACGACTCCTTGAGCGCCTCCCCCGCGGTCGCGGTGCACAGCCGCGTGTTGCCGTCGAGGTGGGGCGTGCCGATGCCGCCGCGCGCGACGACGGCGAGCGTGTAGTACTCCTCGAGGAACAGCTGGCCCGAGGTGTAGAAGCCGACGCTCCCTGGGCCGTGCGCGTCGAGCAGCTCCCGCATCCGGCCGACGGCCCGGCCCATCGCCTCGTCCCACGACGCCTCGACGAGCCGGCCGCCGTCCCGCACGAGCGGGCGCGTCAGCCGGTCCCCCGAGCGGTTCGCCTGCCACCCGAACAGGTCCTTCGGCCCGAGCCTGCCGTGGTTGACCCGGTCGTCCGCCCTGCCTCGGACGCCGACGATGCGCCCGTCGCGCACCGCGATGTCGAGCGCGTCGCCGTTCGAGTGCAGCACCGACGCGCTCTGCACCCAGCGGTCGACCTCGGGACCGGGCTCGACGAACGAGTCGACCCGGACCGGCCAGCGCGCGTCCCGTCCGTACGGGGTCGGTGTCCCCCACGGCTCCGCGATCCGGTCGGTGCGCATCAGAACACCGGCTTGCCGCCCGTCACGCCGAGCACCGTGCCGGACACGTACGACGCCGTCTTCTCCGCCGCGAGGAAGACGAACGCCGGCGCGACCTCGGCGGGCTGCCCGGCGCGGCCCAGCGGCGTGTCGGAGCCGAACTTCTCGACCTTCTCGGTCGGCTGCGTCGCGGGCTGCAGCGGCGTCCAGATCGGGCCGGGCGCGACGGCGTTCACCCGGATCCCGCGCGGCCCGAGCTCGGCGGCCAGGTTCACGGTGACGTTGTTGATGGCGGCCTTGGTCGACGCGTAGTCGAGCAGCGACTGCGACGGCTGGTACGCCTGGATCGACGACGTGTTGATGATCGCGCCGCCCGACCCGAGGTGCTCGAGCGCGGCCTGCGTGACCCAGAACAGCGCGTAGAGGTTCGTCTTGAGCGTGCGGTCCAGGTCGTCGGTGGTGATGTCGGCGACCGACTCCCGGCGGGCCCACTGGAAGCCCGCGTTGTTCACGAGCACGTCGAGCCCGCCGAGACCCTCCACCGCCTGCGTGACGGCGCCGCGGGCCTCGTCCTCGTGCCGCAGGTCGGCGGCGACCTGCACGCACCGGCGCCCGGCGCGCTCGACCCAGTCGGCCGTCTCCTGCGCGTCGGCCTTCTCCTCGGGCAGGAACACGATCGCGACGTCGGCACCCTCGCGCGCGAACGCGATGGCGACCGCGCGGCCGATGCCCGAGTCGCCGCCCGTGACCAGCGCCTTGCGACCCTCGAGCAGGCCGGTGCCCTCGTAGCTGGACTCCCCGTGGTCGGGGGCCGGTTCCATCGGGGCGGTGAGGCCCGGGGGCTCCTGCTGCTGGGCGGGGAACGACGTGTCGGGATCGGGCATGTCCTGCTCCTGCGGGAGGTTCGGGGCACCCGGCGGTGCCCGTCGACGCCGGATCCTTCAGCCCGTCGAGCGTCTCACCGACGGGGCGACGCCGCGCGGTGAGGCGACCGCTCGGCGAGGTGCCGGCTCGGTGAGGTGACCGCGGGGTGGCGTCGTGGCGCGCGTCCGCCCTGCGCCCGGCACGCGCCCGCTGCATGATGGCGCGAGGACAGGAGGCCGGCCGGTGGACGTGCACCTCATCGACGAGCAGGGCGTGCGGACGTGCGACGTCGAGGAGATCCCGACGCTGCTGGCCGCACGGCACGGGCTGCTGTGGGTCGACGTCCCCCGGTGGGACGCGCAGGCCGAGGACGTGCTGGGCCGGGTGTTCCACCTGCACCCGCTCGCGCTGCGGGACTGCGCGGTCCGCAACCGGCTGCCCAAGGTGCACGCCTACCCCGACGTGCTGTTCCTCGTCCTGCACGCCCCGGAGCGCGGCGACGGCGGCCACATTCACCACGTCGAGCTCGACCGGTTCGTCGGGCCGCGGTTCCTCGTCACCGTGCACGGACCCGTGAACCCGGCGGTGCCGCTCGACGTCTCGCTGCGCGACACCCGCGAGGTGCTCGAGCGGATCCGCTCGGGACGGCTGCGCCCCCGCACGTCGTTCGACATCTCGCACGCGATCGTGTCGACCATCACGCGGCGGATGGAGCGGTTCGTCGAGACGCTCACGGAGGACGTGTGGGAGCTCGAGCAGCGGGTCACCGCCGACTCGTACAACGACCCGGAGCGGTTCCTCGACGAGATGTTCCGCACGCGGCACGGGTTGCTCTCGGTCAAGACGATCGCGACGCAGACGGCCGAGATCTACCGCCGCGTGGCAGGTCTGTCGGCGGTGCCCGAGGAGAGCCGCCACCTGGTGGGCGACCTGATCGACCAGTTCGACCGCATCGCGGGGCTGGCGGGCGAGGAGAAGGACTACCTGCAGGGCGTCATCGAGTTCTACCGGACCCGCACGGACACCAAGATGACGATCGCCGCGGAGCGGCTCGCGGTGATCGCCGTCGTGACCCTGCCGATCACCGCCCTCGCGTCGGTGCTCGGGATGAACCTCATCGTCAACCAGCACACGTCCGCCGTGCCGCTCACGGTGGCGCTCGCGATCATGCTCGCGATGTCGTGCGGGCTGCTGTGGTGGGCCCGTCGTCAGGGCTGGTGGTGACG
>JAEWCA010000003.1 GCA_023390875.1 Actinomycetes bacterium | reverse complement strand
GGCGTCGCCCGCGGAGGCGCTCGAGGCCGCGGCGCAGGCGGCGGCGGACGGCGCGCAGGCGACGATCCCGCTGGTCGCGACGAAGGGCCGCGCGAGCTACCTCGGCGAGCGGTCGGCGGGGCACCTGGACCCCGGTGCGCGCTCCACGGAGCTCATCCTGCAGGCTGCGGCTCAGGCGGCCGCGTGAGCGAGCGCGAGCCCGCCCCCGTCGCCCTGGTGCTCGTGTCGCACTCGCGCGCCATCGCCGAGGGCGCCGTCGACCTCGCGGGGCAGATGGCTCCCGGCGTGCTGCTGCTCGCGGCGGGCGGCACGGAGGACGGTGGTCTGGGGACGAGCTTCGACGCCGTCGAGTCCGCGGTGGCCCGGGCGGTCGACGACGGCCGGTCCGCCGTCGTGCTGGCCGACCTGGGGTCTGCGGTCCTGACCGCGGAGTCGGTGCTCGACCTCGCGGACCCCGATGTGGCCGCGCGCGTCCGGATCGCCGACGCGCCGTTCGTCGAAGGTGCCGTGGCGGCGGCGGTGACGGCGCACGGCGGGGCGGACCTGGAGCAGGTGGTGGCGGCCGCCGAGCATGCGGGCACGATGTTCGGCGGTGCGGAGCCCGGCGCCGCGGGCGGTGCGGCCGAGGGCGGCGCCGCGGACGACGGGGTCGTGCGCGGCACGGCCGTGCTGCGCAACCCGCTGGGTCTGCACGCCCGCCCGGCGGCCATCGTCGCCCGCATGCTCGCGGCGTACGACGCCAAGGTCCGGATCAACGGTGCGAATGCGGCGAGCGTGCTCGAGCTCATGAAGCTGGGCGCGACGCAGGGGGCCGAGCTCCGGATCGAGGCCGAGGGGTCGCAGGCGGTGGAGGCCCGCGACGCGCTCGTCGCCGCCGTGCACGAGGGGTTCGGCGAGGTCTGAGCGCCGGCGCGGGCAGGCGCCGGCGGTGACGGAGAATGCCCGCATGCCCCTCGCGATCCTCACCGTCGGTGATGCCGACCTCACGCTCCGTCGCGCGGAGGTCGGCGACCTCCCGGCCGTTGTCGAGCTCCTCGAGAGCGATCCCGTCGCCCGTGCGCGGGGGGACTTCGCACACCCGGTGGACGTGTCTGTCTACCGGCGCGCGTTCGACGTGATCGACGCGGACCCCGCCCAGCTCCTGGTCGTGGCAGACCTGCCCGACGTGCCGGTCGTCGCCACGATGCAGCTGACGTGGATCCCGGGTCTTGCTCGCGCAGGGTCGACGCGTCTGCAGGTGGAGGCGGTCCGGGTGGACACGTCGCGCCGGAGCCGAGGGATCGGCGCGGCGCTGCTCGGGTGGGCCTGTGCCGAGGGGGAGCGGCGCGGGGCGACGCTCGTGCAGCTCACGTCGGACCGGACGCGGGACCGGGCCCACGCCTTCTACGAGCGGCTCGGCTTCGTTGCCTCGCACGTGGGCTTCAAGCGCCGGCTCGGCGGGTGATCTCGCTCACCGCGTACGATTTGCACGGTGTGCAAAGTTGCACATGGTGTAATGTTGCACCTCGTGCAGCAATCCGTCCCGTCCGTCGGCGCCCCTGAGCAGGACGAGCGCCCGTCGCTCACCGAGCTCGCAGGCGCCCTCGGCCTGCGGGAACGCAAGAAGCGCGCCCGCCGCGAGGCGCTCATCGACGCCACGCACCGGCTCGTCGAGCGCGACGGCCTCGACGCGGTGACCGTCGAGGCGATCTGCGAGGCGGCGGGCGTCTCCGTCCGCACGTTCTTCAACTACTTCGAGTCGAAGGACGACGCGGTGCTCGGCCACACGCCGTGGCCGCTCGCGTCGGAGGCGGCGGACGTGTTCGCCGCCGGCGGCCCCACCGGCCACCTGCTGCCCGACCTCGAGCACCTCGTCACCGCGGTGCTCGACGACCCGCCCATGGGCCGCAGCAGGCTCGCCCGCGCCCTGGAGCTCGCCAGCCGGGAGCCCCGGCTGCTCGCCAAGCACCTCGCCTGGATGGAGCAGCACAAGGGCCAGCTCGTCGAGCTCGTCGAGCGCCGGCTCGGCGACGAGCCCAGTCACCCGCCCGACGTCGTCGCGGCGTTCGCGCTGTTCCTCACGCACGCCACGTTCATGCGCTGGGACGCCGCCGGAGGTCACGGCCGCGCGCCCGACCACGTCGCGTCCGTCGTGCGCGAGCTGCGCAGCCTGCTCACCGACTGAACCCCCGCACCGCACCCCGCACCGCCCCCACCACGCAAGGAATCCGCATGGCCACCGCCACCGTCCCCGACACGAGCGCGCCCGACAAGCCGCTCATCGTCCTCACCCCGCGCACCGTCTGGCTCATCTTCGGCGCCCTCATGGCGAGCATGTTCCTGTCGTCGCTCGACCAGTCGATCGTCGGCACCGCGATGCCGACCATCGTCGGCGAGCTCGACGGCGTGGAGCACCAGGGCTGGGTCGTCACCGCCTACATCCTGGCGATCGCGATCGTCATGCCGCTGTACGGCAAGTTCGGCGACCTGTGGGGGCGGCGCTGGCCGTTCCTCGTCGCCGTCGGGCTGTTCGTCGCGGGCTCCACGGTCGCGGGCTTCGCCGCGTCGTTCGGCTGGCTCGTCGTCGGCCGTGGCATCCAGGGCCTCGGCGGTGGCGGTCTGATGATCCTGTCGCAGGCGATCATCGCCGACATCGTGCCCGCCAAGGACCGCGGCAAGTACATGGGCCCGATGGGCGCCCTGTTCGGCATCGCGGCCGTCATCGGCCCGCTGCTGGGCGGCCTGTTCACGCAGCACGCCGACTGGCGCTGGTGCTTCTGGCTCAACATCCCGATCGGCATCGCCGCGTTCGTCGTCGCGTGGTTCACGCTCAAGCTCCCGACGCACCGCTCGGAGAAGAAGATCGACGTCGCGGGCGCGTTCTTCCTCGTCGTCGCGACGTCCGGCCTCGTGCTCGCGACGAGCTGGGACAGCTGGACGGGCAAGACGGGCTACGACTGGAGCGAGCCCGGCCTGGTCGCGCTCGTCGCCGGCACGCTCGTGTCGATCGCGGCGTTCATCGTGATCGAGCTGCGCGCGAGCGAGCCGATCCTGCCGCTGCGCCTGTTCAAGAACCCGACGTTCACCATCGCGACGCTGATCGGCCTCATCCTCGGCGCGGGCATGTTCTCGGCCCTCGCGTTCCTGCCGACGTTCCTGCAGATGTCGACCGGCGCCGGGGTCACCGAGTCCGGCTTCCTCATGCTGCCCATGATGGTCGGCGTCATGCTCACCGCGATCGGCTCGGGTGTCGCGATCACGAAGACCGGGCGCTACAAGGTGTACCCGGTCGTCGGCCTGGCCATCACGGCGGCGGGCGTCGCGTGGCTCACGCAGATCACCGGCGACATGTCGATGTGGCTGTTCGGCGCGATGATCTTCGTCCTCGGCGCCGGTATGGGCCTCGTCATGCAGACGATCGTCCTGGCCGTGCAGAACTCCGTCGACCCGCACGAGATCGGCACCGCGACCAGCTCGAACAACTTCTTCCGCGAGATCGGCGCGGCGGTCGGCACCGCGGTGTTCAGCACGATGTTCACGTCGCGCCTCACCACGAACCTGGCTGAGGTGTTCAAGGACGTGCCCGCCGGCACGGGCGGCGCCGACGCGTCGAGCCTCACGCCCGCGGCCGTCCAGCAGCTGCCCGAGCCGTTCCGCACGGGCGTGGTCGACGCGTTCACGAACTCGCTCGCCCCGGCATTCTGGTACGTCGTGCCGATCGTGCTCGTCGGCCTCGTGCTCGCGATCTTCCTCAAGGAGGTCAAGCTGTCCGACGTCGCCGGCATGGTGGCGCGCGGCGAGGCGCTCGCCGCCGACGGCAGCGGGGCCGCCGCGATCGACGAGACGGACCTGGTCGACGGCGCGGTCGTGCTCGACACGCTCTCCGCGCCGGCCGACGAGGCCGACGTCACGGACGTGCCGGCACCGCACGGTGCTGCCGACGACGCCGCAGGTGAGGACCTCGACGCGGAGCTCGCCGCCCTCACGGTCGACGACGTCGCGGACGGCGACGCCTCGGCCCGCCGGTAGCCTGGCCCGATGAGCTCGACCCCGCAGGCCGTGCGCCGCAAGCGCCCCGCGAAGCCCCAGTTCACGCAGACGATCCTCGTGCTCGAGGCGGTGCTGGTGTTCTTCGCGACGCTCGTGGCGTACGGCCTGGCGGTGGGCGACCCGAGCCGCAGCTGGTCCACCACCGAGGTGTGGTGGGTCGGCGGCGGCCTGTCGCTCGTCCTGATCGTGCTCTCCGGGTTCGTGTCCCGGCCGGGCGGCTACGCGCTCGGGTGGGTCGCTCAGGTGCTCGTCCTCGCCGGCGGGTTCGTGGTCCCGATGATGTTCGTCATGGGCGCCGTGTTCGTCGTCCTGTGGGTCGTCGCGCTGCGGCTCGGCGGGCGCATCGACCGCGAGCGCGCGGAGTACGACGCCGCGCACCCCGGTGCCGTCGGCCCCTGACGTCCACCGGACGGCCACCGGCCGTTGTCCGGCGCCCCGTTAGGGTGACGCCATGACTGACGCACCCGCCACGCAGCGCACCCTCGTCCTCGTCAAGCCCGACGGCGTCCGCCGCGGCCTGGTCGGCGAGATCGTCCGGCGGATCGAGGCCAAGGGCTACACGCTCGTCGCCGCCGAGCTGCGGCAGGCCGACGACGCGCTGCTCGCCGAGCACTACGCCGAGCACGCCGGCAAGCCGTTCCTCACGCCGCTGATCGAGTTCATGAGCTCCGGGCCGGTGCTCGCGGTCGTCGTCGAGGGCCACCGCGTCATCGAGGGCTTCCGTTCGCTCGCCGGCGCGACCGACCCGACCGCCGCCCTGCCCGGCACGATCCGTGGCGACCTCGCCCGCGACTGGGGCCTCAAGGTGATCCAGAACCTCGTGCACGGCTCGGACGGCGAGGAGTCGGCCGCCCGCGAGATCGCCCTCTGGTTCCCGAGCCTCTGAGCAGGCGCACCGCCGAGCGGGTGGGCCTCCCGGGAGGCACGCCGCCCGCGCCTTAGGCTTCGTGCGTGCACCTCAAGACCCTCACCCTGCGGGGGTTCAAGTCGTTCGCCTCGGCGACGACGCTGAACTTCGAGCCGGGTGTCACCTGCGTCGTCGGGCCCAACGGGTCGGGCAAGTCCAACGTCGTCGACGCGCTCGCCTGGGTCATGGGGGAGCAGGGCGCCAAGTCGCTGCGCGGCGGCAAGATGGAGGACGTCATCTTCGCCGGCACGTCCGGCCGCCCGCCGCTCGGCCGGGCCGAGGTGTCGCTCACGATCGACAACGCCGACGGTGCGCTGCCGATCGAGTACTCCGAGGTGACGATCTCGCGGACGCTGTTCCGCAGCGGCGGCTCGGAGTACGCGATCAACGGCCAGGGCTGCCGCCTGCTCGACATCCAGGACCTGCTGTCGGACTCGGGCCTGGGCCGCGAGATGCACGTCATCGTCGGGCAGGGGCAGCTCGACGCGGTCCTGCGGGCGACCCCCGAGGAGCGGCGCGGGTTCATCGAGGAGGCCGCGGGCGTCCTCAAGCACCGCAAGCGCAAGGAGAAGGCCCTCCGCAAGCTCGAGGCGATGCAGGCGAACCTCACGCGCCTGGCGGACCTCACGGGCGAGATCCGTCGGCAGCTCGGCCCCCTCGGCCGCCAGGCGGAGGTCGCCCGCAAGGCCGCGGTCGTGCAGGCGGACCTGCGTGACGCGCGTGCCCGGCTGCTCGCCGACGACCTCGCGCAGCTCACGGCCACGCTCGAGCAGGAGATCGCCGACGAGACGGCCGTGCGGGCCGAGCGCGAACGGGTCGAGCAGCTCCTCACCGAGCAGCGGGCGCTGCTCGCGACGCTCGAACGGCAGGCCGCCGAGGCCGCGCCGGCGCTGAGCGAGGCGAGCGAGGTCTGGTACCGGCTGTCGTCGCTGCGCGAGCGGCTGCGCGGCACGTCGTCGCTGGCCGCCGACCGCGTGCGGCTCCTGGGCTCGGCGGGTGGCGAGCGCAGCGGCGGGTCCGATCCGGACGACCTCGCGCGTCAGGCCGAGCGGGTGCGCTCCGCGGAGGCCGAGCTGGCCGCCGAGGTCGAGCTGGCCCGCGTCGCGCTCGAGGCGGCGGTGACGGCGCGGCAGGAGGC
>JAEWCA010000563.1 GCA_023390875.1 Actinomycetes bacterium | reverse complement strand
CCTGAGGACCGGGACGCAGCACACGGTCGCCGGCTCAGGCCACCCGGGTCCCGCGGGCGAGGGTCCGCTGCGGGATCCGCAGCCGACGGACGGCGACCACGAACCCGGCCGCGCCGAGCAGCAGGTTCACACCGAGCCCCCACGGCCACACGGGCGTCGTCGTCACGTCCTGCCGGAGGTCGTCCTGGAGGTCGGCGGGCGCGGGGGTGCCGGTCCAGCACTCGTCCAGCGCGGGCGCCGGGCCGGCCCGCAGCATCCGGACGCCGTCGCGCATCGCGCTGAGCGGGCTGCCGTCGCCGTTGTGCGAGAGCGGACCGGTCCCGGCGCCGTCGGCGACGACGACGAACGGGTTGATGCCGAGCAGCCACCAGGTCCGCTCGGTGTGGCTGACGCTCCGCTCGGCGGTGAACACCTCGCACGGCTCGGCGTCGCCGTTGCTGTCCCACCCGTTCGGCATGCCCCACACGGTGACCTGCTCCTGTGCGGTGGTCGTGGTGAAGGTGAGCCCGAACAGGATCGGCGTGAACACGGTGATGGCGGCGACCGTGACGAACGCGAGCACGGTCGACCCGGCGGTGCGCGCGACGAGCGCGGAGAACCCGAGCCCGATCCCGCAGACGGCGAGCAGCAGCAGCGCGACGATCAGCACGACCCGCACGATCGCCCACGCCGGGGTGCCGCCCATCGCGAGCGCGAGGACGAGGAACGGCAGGCTCGTCACGAGGAACGCGCACGCGGCCGACCAGGCGGCGAGGAGCTTGCCGGTGGCGATCTCGGCGGGGGACAGGAGCGTGACCTGCAGCGTCGCGAGCGTGCCTGCGTTGCGGTCGCCGTTGACGGCGGTCGACGACAGGGTCGGGGTGACCAGCAGGCCGAGGCCGAGCACGAGCACCGTGACGGCGGAGAACAGGATCGGACCGGTGTTCCGGTCCCGCCCGTCGTTCGCGCCGAACGCCTCGAGCGCGCCGGTCGTCAGCAGCGTGATGCCGCCGACCACGACGAACCAGACGACGAGCGCGACGATCCACCGGGTCGACCGCACGCGCTGCCGCAGCTCGAGGACGGCGACCGTGCGGACGCCGTGCCACACGAGCCCCCAGGTCCCGCCACGACCGTCGGGCAGCCGGGTCGGGTCGTCGGCGGGAAGCTCGAGCTCGACGGGTTCCATCCGGGTCATGTCCGCTCCTCGTCGAGGGCCAGGTAGGCCTGTTCCAGCAGTCCCGAGGCCGGCGCGAACGACAGCACGGGCACACCGGCCGTCACCGCGTCGCGCAGCAGCCGTGCCGCGGTGGCGTCGTCGGCGAGGTCGAACAGCACGCCGCCGGGGACCGCTCCGGGCGGCGCGAGGAAGTCGTCGTCCGGCCGCCACGCGACGCCCACGGACGACAGCCACGCGGTCGCCGCGTCCAGCGCGAGCGCCCGCAGGTGCCACGTGCGCGGCGTCGGCCCGTCGCTCTCGACGGACGACGACACGGTCCGTCCGCGCGAGAGGAACACCGCGTCGTCGGCCATCTCCTCGAGCTCGGACAGCACGTGGCTCGACACGAGCACGGTCCTGCCCTCGTCGGCGAGCCGGCGCAGCAGGAGCCGCAGGTCGACGCGCGAGCGAGGGTCGAGCCCGGACGCCGGCTCGTCGAGCAGCAGCACGTCGGGCGTGTGCACGAGCGCCCGCGCGAGGCCGAGCCGCTGCTTCTGCCCGCGGGACAGCACGCTCGCGGGACGGTCCGCGAACTCGGTGAGGTGCACGGTCGCCAGCAGCTCGTCGACCCGGGTGCGCGCCTGCGCGGGCGGGATCCGGTACGCCGCCGCGAAGGTCAGGAGCACCTCGCGGGACGTGAGCGAGTCCCACGTGCCGAACGTGTCGGGCATCCAGCCGGTGCGGGCGCGCGCGGCCCGACCGTCGGCGACGGGGTCGAACCCGCCGATCCGCACGTCGCCGGAGTCCGGCACGAGCAGCCCGGCCAGGACGAGCAGCAGCGTCGTCTTGCCGGAGCCGTTGGGCCCGACGAGCGCGGTCACGGCGCCCGCGCGTGCCTGCAGGTCGACGCCGTCGAGCGCGTGCACCGACCCGAAGGAGCGGCGCAGGCCACGGACGACGATCCCGGGCGGCGGGGTCGGTGAGGTCGGGGTGGAAGGGTCCGGCGCCGCGCCGGGTGGACCGGCGGCGGAGCCGTCGTCGTCGACGGTGCTCGTCATGCGGCACAACGTACGGCCCCGCCCACCTGCGGACGGGCGGTTCGGTGGTCGAAGTCTGTGAGGAAGATGTGCGTGAGCGACGCACGGCCGGGACGCGTGCTGGGGGCACTCGTCCCGGCCGTGCGCCTGTCCCGGCGGGCCGTCTGCGGGTCGGGTCAGCAGCCCTGCCGGGAGCTCCCCACGACGACGTCGTCGAACCACAGCGTGTCGCTGCCCTCGCCGTAGCTCTCCCACCCGAGCCGCAGGTCGGTGAGCTTGGGCGACCACGCCTTGTTCGACCACTGGCCGTCGAGGTCGTGCGTCGGGGTGCCGTCGGCGACGAGGCCCGGCACCACGTCGCCGTCGAGCCAGGTCGTGAGCTTGCCCGCGGTGCCGTCGACCTGGACCTCGACGCAGTGCCACGACGCGGTCGGCAGCGGCCTGCTCTGCGCGACGCCCGCCGGGCTCTGCTCGGGGAGGGTCGCGTCGTCGGACGAGCGGTTCCACTGCAGTGCCGCGTTCTGGCCGCCCATCCGCAGGTCACGGTTGCCGTCGTTGGCGTCCTTCATCGCGAGGAACGTGGTGTGCGACGTCGGCTGCGCCGTCGAGTGCCGCACCCAGAACCGCACGTAGTACTGCTGCGGCAGGCTGCTCAGGCTCTGGTTGGCCTGCACGAACACGTGGTTGCAGTAGCCCGCGGTGCCGTCGATGCGCAGCGAGCGGCTGCCCGAGTGCGCGACCGACGAGTCGATCGCGGCGCGGCCCGTGCCCGAGCAGTCGGGGTAGCTGACCGTCCACGAGCCCGACGGGGTCGGGCCCGTCTGGGACTCGAGCCCGTCGCAGAAGATCGCCGAGCCGCAGCCGCCCGGGGTGGGCGTCGGTGTGGGCG
>JAEWCA010000536.1 GCA_023390875.1 Actinomycetes bacterium | reverse complement strand
TCGCCGACGCGCGCGAGGACCGGCTGGGCCGCGTCGCGCACCTGTGCGCTCGACGTGGTCGCCGCCACGACGAGGGGGTCGACGACGGCGTCGAGGCGGTCGTCCGGGAGTGCGGCCCCGACGACCTCCAGCGCGGCGAGGCGCGCCTCGACCGAACCGGTCGTGAGCGCGGCTGCGACGACGTCGCGGTGGTCGAGGAGCGCACCCTCGAGGCCCGGCAGCCGGCCGAGCTGCTCGCGCCGGGACCAGTGCTGGTGGTAACCGTGCGTGGGGACGCCGAGGAGCGCGACGACGACCTCTCGTGCGCCCGCCCCGTCGAGCTCGGCGATGCGGACGAGGTCGTCGAACGCCACGGGGAGCGGCCCGGTCGCGCGGGCCACCGCGACCGCCTGCTGGAGCATGACGTCGTGCCAGTGGTGGCCGGCGAGGGTGCCCAGGGACGAGC
This sequence comes from Actinomycetes bacterium, assembly GCA_023390875.1. Classification (GTDB taxonomy): domain Bacteria; phylum Actinomycetota; class Actinomycetes; order Actinomycetales; family Cellulomonadaceae; genus Cellulomonas. Next base: position 3,671 of record JAEWCA010000536.1, on the reverse strand, counting down.
TCCACGCCCGGCCGCCGTGCAGCGCGTCCAGCACGCGTGCCCACCGGCGCAGCACGACGGGGTCGACGGTGCCGAACCCCGCGAGCAGCGACCGCAGCGCCGCGGCGTCGGCGGTCCCGGGGTAGCCCTGCGGCTGGGGGAGCCACATGGTGTGGCCGACGTTCGCGAGCGCCGCCAACGGGGCGGGGTCGCGTCCGGTGAGGACGTAGTCGGCGACCGCGCGGGGGTCGGGAAGGCCCTCGACCGCCTTCCCGAGCGCGTCCGCCCACTGCCGCGGCGGAGCGTCGTCGTCCGCCGCACCGCGTCGTCTCAGGCCGAACAACGCCATCCGCCATCCCCCTCCGGGTCGATCCCGCGGCGAGCGTAGCGGCGGGCACCGACGCGCCACGGCCCGACGGTGCGGCCGAACGGGTGGTAGGCACGACGGCGGCGTCGGTGCGGGCTCCAGGACGTGCGCTCGCGTGTCCGGCGGAGGGTGTCGGCGGCACGAGCGACAATGGGCCGGTGAGCCTCTACCGCGACGAGGCGATCGTCCTGCGCACCCACAAGCTGGGCGAGGCCGACCGGATCGTCACCCTGCTGACCCGCACCCACGGCAAGGTCCGTGCGGTGGGCAAGGGTGTGCGCCGCACGTCGTCCCGGTTCGGGTCGCGGCTCGAGCCGTTCATGCACGTCGACCTGCAGCTGAGCACGGGCCGCAACCTCGACATCGTCACGCAGGCGGAGACGATCGGCGCGTACGGGCGGCCGGTGTGCGAGGACTACACGCTGTACACGGCGGGCACCGTGATGCTCGAGACGGCCGAGCGGCTCGTCGAGGCGGAGCACGAGCCGGCGCTGCAGCAGTACTGGCTGCTCGTCGGTGCCGTCCGGGCGCTGGCGGGCCGCGAGCACGCGCCGGGTCTGGTCCTCGACTCGTACCTGCTGCGGGCGCTCGCGGTCGCGGGGTGGGCGCCGAGCTTCACGGACTGCGCCCGCTGCGGCGAGCCGGGCCCGCACTCGTCGTTCGCCGTGGCGTCGGGCGGGGCCGTGTGCCGGGCGTGCCGCCCTCCGGGGTCGGCCGCGCCCGCGCCCGAGACGTTCGCCCTGCTGGCCGCGCTGCTGGCGGGCGACTGGGCGGTCGCGGACGCGAGCGCCGAGCGGCACCGGGGTGAGGGGAACGGGCTCGTGGCCGCGTTCTGCCAGTTCCACCTGGAGCGACAGCTGCGGTCGCTGCCGATGGTCGAGCGGGTCTGACCGCCCGACCGCCGGCAGCGCTCGGTCAGCTCAGCGCGGCGCTCTCCGTCAGGTAGCCGGGCGGGGCCGGGATGGGCGAGCCGGTGTCGACGAGCGTCCGCAGGTTCCCCAGGACGTACGAGCTCCACGCGTCGTCGCACACGTCGTAGCACTCGTGCTCGGGGACGAGCCCGACGTGCGTGAACACGACCTGCGTGCGGCCGTCGTGCTCGGTGACGTCGAACGTCACGGTCGTGCCGGTCCACTCCTGCCGGTCCTGGACGAACGTGAGCTCGCTGTCGAGCGTGAGCCACGCGACGCGGCGGGGCGCGACGAGCTCGGTGATCCTGAACCGCGTGAAGTGCAGGTCCGTGACGCGGTAGGTGAACTCCTCGCCGAGGCGGTCGGTGCGGCCCTCGATCTGCGGCTGGGTCGGGGCGGGCGGGCCGGACCACCAGGCGCGGACGTCGTTGATCGCGGCGAAGGCCTCCTCGGGGCTGCGGTCGGTGGTGAAGGTCAGGGTGAGGCTCGTGCTCATGTCTGCTTCCTCCTCGTGTGCAACGGTGCGGTTGCAGTTCACGATAGGCACGCCCGGCACCGAGATGCAACCATCCGGTTGCAGTGGACCGTGCGGCAGAATGCCTCGTCCCGGGCGTCGGTCGGCCCGCGGACGACGACCAGGAGGGGACGACGTGCAGCTGAGGGTCGCCGCGTACGCCGTGGTGCTGGACGACGAGGGGCGGCTGATGCTGTCGCACTGGAACGAGGGGCCGCAGCGCAACGCCTGGTCGATGCCGGGCGGTGGCATCGACCCGGGCGAGGACCCGGCCGACGCGGTCGTCCGGGAGGTCCGCGAGGAGACCGGCTACGACGTGGTCGTCGACGAGCTGCTGGGGGTCGACTCGATCGTCATCCCCACCGAGCGCCGGCAGCCGGACGCCGACGTGCCGCTGCACGCGCTGCGGATCGTGTACCGCGCGCACGTCGTCGGCGGCGAGCTGACCGTCGAGGTCGACGGGTCGAGCGACGACGCCCGCTGGTTCACGCCCGCCGAGGTCGACGCGCTGCACCGTGTCGACCTCGTGGACGCCTCGCGCAGGTTCGCCGGACTGGTGCCGTCGGTCGACTGACGAGCGCCTGGCCGCCCACGTCGACCCGGCAGAATGGGCGCGTGCCCCAGCCTCCCTTCCCGCACCCGTCCGGCGCCCGTCCCCCGGCGATCCCGCGCGAGTTCGTGCCGAAGCACGTCGCGATCGTCATGGACGGCAACGGCCGCTGGGCCAACGCGCGCGGGCTGCCGCGGATCGAGGGTCACCGCGCGGGGGAGGCGTCGCTGCTCGACGTCGTCGCGGGCGCCATCGAGATCGGCGTCCAGCACGTGTCGGCGTACGCGTTCTCGACGGAGAACTGGTCGCGCTCGCCGGAGGAGGTCCGCTTCCTCATGGGCTTCAACCGGGACGTCCTGCGCCGCCGCCGGGACATCATGAACTCGTGGGGCGTCCGCGTCCGCTGGGCCGGTCGCCGGCCGCGGCTGTGGCGCTCGGTCATCTCCGAGCTCGAGGAGGCCGAGCGGCTGACCGCGGGCAACTCGACCTGCACCCTGACGATGTGCGTGAACTACGGGGGTCGGGCGGAGATCGCCGACGCCGCGCAGGCGATCGCCCGCGACGTCGCCGCCGGCCGGGTCAGGCCCGAGCGCGTCAACGAGAAGCTGTTCGCGAAGTACCTCGACGAGCCCGACCTGCCCGACGTCGACCTGTTCCTGCGCTCGTCGGGGGAGCAGCGGACGTCGAACTTCATGATCTGGCAGGCCGCGTACGCGGAGCTCGTGTTCCTCGACGAGCCGTGGCCCGACGTCGACCGGCGGCACCTGTGGCGCGCGTGCGAGATCTACGCGCAGCGGGACCGCCGGTACGGCGGAGCGGTCGACCGGCCGGGGACGACCACGGCCTGACCTCGGGCGTTGTCGGACCTCGGCGCTACGGTCGCGGGCATGACGATGACGATCGCGGTGGAGATGATCACGTTCGACACGCTCGACGCGCCCGCGCTGGCGTCCTGGTGGGCCGAGCGCACGGGCGGCACGGTGGTCGACGAGACCGGCGGGTGGTTCGTGATGGTCGTGCCGGCCGACGGCGCCGGTCCGCGGCTCGGGTTCCAGAGGGTGCCCGACCCGACGCCCGGCAAGAACCGCGTGCACCTCGACCTGCACCCGTCGGACGCGGCACGTGCCGTCGACGAGCTCGTCGCCGCGGGGGCCACGTTCGTCGCGCGGCACCAGGAGGGCTCGTTCTCGTGGGCCGTGCTCGCCGACCCCGACGGGAACCAGTTCTGCGTGTCGCAGCCGGAGCCCGCCACCGCGTCGTGACGTCCGGCCCGCGGCCGGATCGGGGACGGCACGCCGGTCGGGCGTGTGTGCCGCACCGGTCGCGCGTCGCCGCCGCTCAGTCGAGGGC
>JAEWCA010000459.1 GCA_023390875.1 Actinomycetes bacterium | reverse complement strand
CCGCCGTGCGTCTCGTGCACCCCGTCGTCGTGCTGCTCGTGGTCGTGTCGCTCGCTGCCGTCGGGTTCGCGTCGACGTCCTGGCGCGGTGGCCCGGTGGGCTACGCGTTCGCCGGTCCGCTCGTCGCGCCGACGGCCGCGGCCGGTGTGCTCGGGCTCCTCGCCGGGACCGCGGTGCTCGTCGGGGCGTTCGCCTGGGTCCTGCGGTCCCTGCTGCGCGGGCTGGACGACCGGGCGGTGCCCGCGTCGGTGGCCGTCTGGCTCGCCTCGGTCGTCGCCGGCCTGCTCCTCGGGGTCGTCGGTGCGGTCGTCGCGGCCCTCCCGGGGTCCGCCGTCGCGGACGCCGGCCCGGACGCCTGGTGGGTGGCGACGGCGTTCGTCGCGGTCGCCACCGGGATCGGTTACGGCACGACGGTCGGCGTGCTCGCGGCCGTCGCGACGGGCCTCGCGTGGCCGTGGCGCGACCGGCTGCTGCCCTCGCCGCCGTACGCACGGTCGCGGCGGCTCGCGGGGGCTGGTTTCGCGGTGCTGCTGCTCGCGCTGCCGTTCGTGGTCGGGACGCCCGCCCAGGCCGGACCCGAGCGTGCGGTCGCCACCGCGACGACGGAGGCGATGCCGCGCCTGCAGCTGCTGCCCGCGCACGAGCCGGGCGGCCTGCCGACCATCGGCGACGAGACCGGCCGGCAGGTCGTGCTGCGGGGCGTCAACGTCAACCAGCTCATCGACTACTACCTGCGGGACCCCGCCGTGCCGGCGACGGGCCCGCTCACGGACGACGACTTCGAGCAGATCGCCGCGATGGGCTTCGACGTCGTCCGGCTCGGCATGTCGTGGTCGCGCCTCGAGCCCCGCCGCGGCGAGATCGACCAGGCGTACCTGCGGCAGGTGCGCGCGGCGGTCGCGTCCGCGAAGGCGCACGGCGTCTACGTGGTGCTCGACATGCACGAGGACGCGTGGGGCAACGCGATCGCGCGGCCCGACGCGACGTGCGGCGGCGGCACGACGCCGACGACCGGGTGGGACGGCGCGCCGGCGTGGGCGACGATCACCGACGGGACCGCGCACTGCCAGTTCATGGCGCGCGACCTGGCACCCGCGGTCGCGACGGCGTTCAGCAACTTCTACACCGACCGCGACGGCATCCAGACGGAGCTCGTGCGGACGTGGGCGGCCGTCGCCCGCGCGTTCGCCGACGAGCCGGCGGTGGCCGGGTACGACCTGCTCAACGAGCCGGGGATCGGCTCGATCCCGCCGGTGAGCTCGGGCCTGCTGCTCGGCCGGTACTACGACGCGGCGATCGACGCGATCCGTGCCGCCGAGCAGGAGGAGGGCGGGTTCCCGCACCTCGTGTTCTTCGAGCCGAGCGTGCTGTGGTCGGGCCTCGCGTTCGACGTCACGCCGCCGCCCGGGTTCACGGACGACGACCAGCTCGTGTTCGCGCCGCACCCGTACTCCGAGTCGATCTCGATGGACCAGAGCCTCGGGTTCACGCTCGCGTCGATCGAGCGGAACCTCGACGTGTCGTCGCGCGCGGCCCGCGGCTACGGCGCCGCGCTGTGGGCGGGGGAGTGGGGCTGGTTCGGCGACCCCGACGTCGACGGCGCGAAGGTGCAGCGCTTCGTCGCGGCGCAGGACCGGCTGGGCGTCGGCGGGGCGTTCTGGGTGTGGCGGCAGGGGTGCGGCTCGCCGGAGACGGGCGACGACGCGACGTCGTCGGGGAACCTCGTGTCCGTCGACTGCGCGACCGGTGAGCTGTCGCCGCCGTCCGCCGGGTTCGCGACGCCGCTCAGCAGAGCGTACCCGCGCGCGTTCCCCGGCCGGCTCGACTCCCTGACGTCCGGTGCGGGCGGGCGGGACCTCGAGCTCGCGGCGACGGTGGTGGCCGACGACGTGGGCTGCCAGCTCGACGTGTGGGTTCCGGGTGAGGCGTTCCCGCAGGTCAGGACGACGGGCGTGACGGACGCGACGACGACCGAGGTGCCCGGCGGCTGGCGGGTCACGGGGTGCGCGGCCGACGCCTACACGGTGTCGGTGACGTCCTAGCGCGGAGTCCTCGCGCGGCCGTCCCCGCGGCCGGTCAGCGCCGGGCGCAACACGCGCGAACCCGGCTATCGCATCGATTCGATCTCCATGGTCAAATCGTTTCGTTCCGCCGCCGACCTGTCGATACGGTCGGAAGACGACGCGATCGCCCCAGGCCACCGCGGACGTCCCCCTGTCCCTCCGTTTCCGGAGTCCGCTGTGCCCAAGGTCCTCACCGCCGGTCGCCCCTGGCGCGTCATCGTGCTGTTCGCGGTGCCGCTGCTCGTCGGCAACGTCGTCCAGCAGCTGTACCAGGCCGCGGACGCCCTCGTCGTCGGCCGGGTGCTCGGCGTCGACGCGCTCGCGGCCGTCGGCGCGACCGGCAGCCTGCTGTTCCTGCTGCTCGGCTTCGCGTGGGGCCTGACCTCGGGCTTCGGCATCCCGACCGCGCAGGCGTTCGGTGCGGGCGACCACGTGGGCGTGCGCCGGTCCGTCGCCGCGGGGGCATTGCTGTCGGGTGCGACGAGCGTGGTCCTCACCGTCGGTGCACCGCTGCTCGCCGGCCCGGCCCTGCGGCTGCTGCAGACGCCCGAGGAGCTGCTGCCGCAGGCGACGACGTTCGCGGTCGTCAGCCTGCTGGGCGCCGGCACGATCGTGTTCTTCAACTTCCTGTCCGCGATCATCCGGGCCATCGGCGACTCGCGCACGCCGCTCGTCTTCCTCACCATCAGCTGCCTGCTCAACGTCGTGCTCGTCGTGGGGGCGGTCGGCGTGCTGCGCATCGGCGTCGCCGGGGCCGCGCTGTCGACGGTCCTGGCGCAGGCCGTGTCGGTGGTCCTGTGCCTCGCGTACGTGCGCCGCCGCGTGCCCGTGCTGCACGTGCACCGCGAGGACTGGCGGGTCTCCCGCGCGGACCTCGGCGAGCACCTGCGGCTCGGCCTCCCGATGGGCTTCCAGGCGTCGATCATCGCGATCGGCACGCTCGCCGTGCAGGTGCGCCTCAACGAGCTCGGCGCCGACGCGGTCGCCGCCTGGACCACCGCCGTCCGTGTCGACGGCCTCGCGGTGTTCGTGCTCGCGTCGCTCGGCATCGCGGTGTCGACGTTCGTCGCGCAGAACCTCGGCGGCGTTCGCCCCGACCGGATCCGGGTCGGCGTGCGGCAGGGGTCGTGGATCTCCGTCGCGGTCTCGCTCGTGCTCGGCGTGGTCGTGGTGTTCGGCGGGCCGACGATCGTCGCGCAGTTCGTCGGCGACGGCGAGCAGCAGGTCGTCGACATGGCGTCCCACTACCTGCTCGTCAACGGCGTGCTGTACGCGATCCTCGGCGTGCTGTTCGTGCTGCGCGGCGCCCTGCAGGGCCTCGGCCACACCGTCGTCCCCACCGCGACGGGCGTGATCGAGCTCGCGTGCCGGCTCGTTGCCGCCGGGGTGCTCGGCGCGGCGTACGGGTTCGACGGCGTCGTCTGGGGCAACCCGCTCGCGTGGGTCGGTGCCGTCGTGCTGCTCGTCCCGGCCTACGCGATCGCGCAGCGCCGGCTCGGGTCGCACCGGCCGGTCACCGACGTGTCCACCGTGCCCGGCGAGGGGCCGGTCGGTGGGCCCGCGGTCATGGAGGCGCTCGTCGGCGACGTCCTGCCGGCGCCCTACCCGGCGCCCGACGGATCCGACGTGGCGGCCGTCGTCGAGGAGCGTGTCAGCAGGTAGACGGCGCCTCGGGGACCACCCTGAGCGAACCGGGCCGGGGGTCGGGGACCACCCGGAACTGCCCCGGGTGTTCGCGGCGAGGACAGGCGCCGTACGCCGCGCGGCCCTAGCGTCGGCGACGTGATCGTCGTCGTCCTCGTGCTCCTCGGCCTCTGGGCCGCCTCCGCCGCGCGCACCCTCGCCGCGACGGTCGCGGCCGCAGCGACCTCCGAGACCCGGCACGCGCGCCGGACCCTCCCGTGGTCCGTCGCCTCGCTCGTCGCGGCCACGGTGGCGTACGTGGTCCTGGTGCCCGCCGGTGGTCCCGGGACCGCGCTGCTGCCTCCGCTCGTCGTCGCGGTGGTGGGTGGTGCCGCGCTCGTGGCACGGCAGGCCCTCGCGGACGGCCGGCCCGACAGGGCGGTGCCGGCCGTCGTCGTCTCGGTGCTGGCACCCGTCGTGGCCGTCGGGGTGCTGGTCGCCGCCGGGT
>JAEWCA010000397.1 GCA_023390875.1 Actinomycetes bacterium | reverse complement strand
CCCCCCGCCGGGGGGGGGGCGCCGGCCGGCCGGGGGGGGCGCCGGGGCGGGACGGCCTCACGTCAGCTGTGCAGCGTCCACCTCTGGGCGCCGGAGCCGTTGCAGTCCCAGATCTGCACCTGGGTGCCCCGGGTCGTCGACGCGCCCGGGTCGTCCAGGCACCGGCCGGACTGCGGGTTCTTGTACGACCCGTTCGGCTGTGGCAGCCACACCTGGGCGCCCGTGCCGTTGCAGTCGTACAGCTGGACCTTCGTGCCGTTGCCCGTGCCGCCGCCCGCGATGTCGAGGCACTTGCCCTGCACCCGGAGCGTCGAACCGGCCTCCTTGAACGTCCACTTCTGGGCGACGGTGCCGTTGCAGTCCCAGATCTGGATCTTGTTGCCGTTGGACGTGCTCTGCGCGTCGTTGTCGAGGCACATGCCGTTGGCGTTGGTGATCGACCCGGCGGTCGCGCCGCCGGTGTCGCCGCCCGTGTCGCCACCGCCGGTGCTGCCGCCGCCGGTGTCGCCGCCGCTCCCGGTGAACGGCTGGATCACCAGGCCGGCCGCGGACGGCGACCCGTCGTTGACGAGCGACTCGAAGTTGCCGACGTCGTCGAACGCGAACGCGTACGCCTTCCCGTCCTTCATGTTCTGGTGCACGATCCGCGCGTACTGGTTGGCGGGGTTGCTCTTGTAGAACTGCGACGCGTCCGTGCTCGGCTGCGTGTCGACCGTGCCGAGCGTGCCGCGGTTGAGCGCGGCGCAGAGCGTGCGCGCGATCGGGCCGACGACGGTGTCGTTCGGTGCGAGCAGCGCGCCGTCGCAGCCCCACACGTCGGCGCTGCTGGGCCGGTTGAACTGCGCGACCTGCCCGCCGGACCCGTTCGTGAACGTCATGACGGTGCCCGACGTGCGGCCGTAGTACTTCGTGCTCGGCTGGTCGGCGAACGGGACGACCGTGAGCGTCTTGCTCGTGTACGCGCTCCACGCGGAGGCGATGTACGGGTCGAGGTAGGTGGCGCTCAGCAGCCCCGCGCCGGCGGCCTTGCCGGGGGCGAGCACGCGCAGCACGGTGCCGTCGGAGCGGCGCACGACCGTGTTGGCCCAGCCGCTCTGCGCGGCGATCCCGTTGATCGTGTTGTCCCGGCCGTTCGCGATGAGCTCGCCGGACCTCCTCGTGCCGGACGCGCCGGTGACCGTGACGGTGTGCGGGACCGCGAACATGTCGACCTGCGAGCTGTTCAGCCACAGCCCGGAGTCGTTGTACGTGAGCTCGCTCCAGTCGAACAGGATGTTCTTGTTCGCGTCGCCCGACGACCACGGCGCGGGCTGCACGAGCCCGTCGGGCGTCAGGAAGAACTTGAGCTTCTCGCCGAGCGAGAAGTAGACGCGGCCGGAGATGCCGCGCGGGAGCTGGATCGTCGTGCTCGCGCCGTTCGCGGGACCGGCGATCGCGACGTCGGGCGCGGCCGTCGGCGGGTTGCCGCCCGCCGGCCACGGCGTGAACGTGCCGCCCGCGGTGACGTAGCCGAGTCGGCCCGTGCTCAGGTTCGTGCCGAGCACGTACACGTAGACGGCGTCGCCGCGGCCGCTCGAGTTCGTGATGGTGAACGGCAGCCGGTCGGGGCCGACCGCCTGCGCGGAGGGGGCCACCGCGACCGCGGTGGACAGCGCGACGGCGAGCGCGCCGAGCGCTCCGAACAACCTGCTCCTCATAGGCCTTGCTCCTTCTTCCTGTTCCGGCGGAACCACGCGGTGCCGGGGGACGCCGCGTGGGGCCGGTGCCGGGGAGCGGACGGTCACGCGCCCCGGCACCGGGTCAGGCGATCAGCTGTGCAGCGTCCACTTCTGCGCGCCGCTGCCGTTGCAGTCCCAGATCTGGACCTGCGTGCCCGCGGTGGTCGAGCCGCTCGGGTTGTCGAGGCACCGGTTCGACTGCGGGTTGTAGTAGCCGCCGTTGCGCGGGATCCACACCTGCGCGGCGGTGTTGTTGCAGTCGTAGAGCTGGACCTTGGTGCCGTTCGCGGTGCCGCCGCCCGCGATGTCGAGGCACTTGCCCTGGACGTGCAGCGTCGTGCCGGCCTCGACGAACGTCCACTTCTGGGCGACGGTGCCGTTGCATGCCCAGATCTGGATCTTGTTGCCGTTGGCGGTGCTCGCCGCGTTGTTGTCGAGGCACATGCCGTTCGCGTTGGTGATCGAGCCGCCCGTGACGGTCCCGCCGCCACCACCGCCGCCACCACCACCGCCGGAGCCGCCCGCGGTGTACGCGGCGACGTAGTCGACCACCATCGGCACGCCCGACTGGGTCGCGCTCGTCGGGCCGCCGCCGAACGCCGCGGGGAAGCCGCCGCCGATCGCGACGTTGAGGATCATGAAGAACCCGTGGTGCGTCGCGTTGTTCCAGGTGGTCGCGTCGACCTGGTTGGCGCTGATCGTGAAGTAGTTGGCGCCGTCGAGGTAGAACCGCAGCTGCTCGGGCGAGACGCTGCGGTCCTGCTCCACCGCGTAGGTGTGGAAGCCGGTCTGGCACCCGCTGCACGCGCGCTCACCGCTCGTGATTCCGGTCGTCTCGTTGCACGGGCCGCCCGGGTTGGTGCCGCAGTGCAGCGCGGCGAACACCGAGCTGCGCCCGTTGATGTCCTCCATGACGTCGATCTCGCCGATCGACGGCCACCCGGTCGCGCCGGTGCCGCGCGCGGCCCCGCCGAGCGCCCAGAACGCGGGCCAGTACCCGGCGGCCGCGGCGCCGCTCACGTTGGGCTGCTGCAGGCGCGCCTCGAGGCGCAGCTTACCGCCCGCGGGCGCGGCGAGGTCGGTCCGCTGGGTCTCGATGCGGCCGCTCGTCCACTGCCCGGAGGCGTTGCGGATCGGCTTGATCACGAGGTTGCCGGCGCCGTCCTGGTAGACGTTCGCGGTGCTGCTCGTCATCGTCTCGATCTCGCCGGTGCCCCAGTTGGCCGCGCCGCCCGGGTAGCCCGTGCCGGTCGCGTACTGCCAGTTGGCGGTGTTGACGCCGGTGTTGGCGGCGCCGGTGAAGTCGTCGAGGAACTGCTGGGTCCAGCCGGACGGGGTGGACGGCGCCGCGGCGGACGCGTCGCCCGCACCGGTGAGGGCCGCGACCGTGAGCCCGACCGCGAGGAGCGCGGCGCGGGGAAGGAGCCGGCGTGCGCGGCTGCGGGGTGCTGACGGGGGGACGTGTGTCATGGAGGTGCACCACTTTCTCGGTGGGCTGCATGAGCGGTCAGGCGTCGGCCGGCGACGGGCGCGCGGAACCGGCCGGCGGCGCGGTGCGCTCCGGTGGTGGCGTGCGAGGTCGTCGTCCGTCGACGCGTCGAGAGCCGTCCCGGGGGGAACGGTCTCAGTCGGCGCTCGTCGGTGAGCGCGGGCGGGGGGAGCCGTGTCGACGCGAGGCGAACGCGCTGATCAGGTCGCTTTCGCCGGGTGACACCGTATTGGTCCTGGTGACACGAGTCAACATGGGGTGTCTCCGGGAGCGTCGCGCGGAGGGCGGGTCTACCGTCGCGAAGGTGGACGCAGGGATCACGGTCGACGGCTACCGGATCGAGCCCCTCGGGCCGGCGACGTGGGACGCGTACGCGGACCTCGCCGTGCGGCACAACGGCGTCTGGGGCGGGTGCTGGTGCACGTTCTTCCACCTGTACCCCGACCCCAAGGAGGAGCGCCGGGAGATCGGCAACCGCGAGTTCAAGCGCCGGCTCGTCGAGGCCGGGCGCACGCACGCGGCCGTGGTCTTCGACGGGGACGAGGCGGTCGCGTGGGCGCAGTTCGGTCCGGTCGACGAGCTCCCGAACATCCACCACCGCAAGGAGTGGGAGCAGACCGTCACGCGCCGGCCGGACTTCCGCATCACGTGCCTGTTCGTCGACCGCCGCTACCGGCGCCGGGGCATGGCGTCGGTCGCGGTGCGGGGAGCGCTCGCGCTGATCGCCGCCGCGGGCGGCGGGCGCGTCGAGTCCTACCCGCACGACCTGGAGCCGGGCAAGCGGGTCTCGGCCTCGTTCCTCTACAACGCGACGCGCACGATGTACGAGGAGCTCGGGTTCACCTACGACCGGCCCAAGGGCCAGGGCAACTGCGTGATGACGACCGAGGTGGCGCCCGGCTGACGGAGCGCACGGCGTCGTCCGGTCGCTGGTTGGGCCGTGCGCGACCACGATGGGTCGCGTCGGCACCGAGCGATGGGAGCTCAGCATGAGCGTGTACCGCGTGATCGACGTCATCGGCACCAGCGCCTCCTCGTGGGAGGAGGCGGCGGCGGAGGCCATCGGCACCGCCTCGGGATCGCTGCACGACCTGCGGGTCGCGGAGGTCACCAAGCAGGACGTGGTCGTCGGCGAGGACGGCACCCTGCTCTACCGCACCCGCATCCAGCTCTCGTTCAAGTACCAGCCCGAGTAGCGGGGCCCGTCCCACGGGCGGTGCGGCGCGCGTCGCACCGCCGCCGGTCCGCGCCCGGGGCCGGTCACGGGCGCGGTAGCTCGATGAGGTCCCACGCCCCGCCGTACAGGTCCTCGAACACCGCGACCGTGCCGTACGGCTCGTGCCGGGGTTCCTCCCGGAACCGCACGCCGCCCGCGAGCATCCGCGCGTGCTGGGCGGCGAAGTCGTCCGTCTCGAGGAAGAACGCGACGTCGGCGCCCGCCTGGCCGCCGACCGGTGCGCCGTCGGCCACGAGGGCCAGCACGAGGCCGGTCCCGCCGTCGGGCGGCCCCACGACGACCCGGCGCCACCCGCCGTCGAGCGTCTCGTCCTGCCGGACGGCGAACCCGAGCGCGTCGACGAAGAACGTCACCGCCTCGTCGTGGTCCCGGACCAGGTAGGTGACGTCGCGGAGCCGGATCATCCGGCGAGCGTAGGTGGTCCGGCGCCCACGCCGCACCCGTGGGCGGCCGCCCCGGGCGCGGCGCTCGCTGTGTCAGGATCTCCCGAGCGCGACGCGCGCGTGACGTGAGGGAGAGCTGAGATGGCAGGCGGTCTCGCCGCGCTTCTGGACGACATCGCCGCGCTGGCGAAGCTCGCCGCGGCCTCGGTGGACGACGTGTCCGCCGCCGCCGGCCGCGCGAGCGCCAAGGCCGCGGGCGTCGTCATCGACGACACGGCCGTGACGCCCCGGTACGTCCACGGGTTCACGCCGGACCGCGAGCTGCCGATCATCCGGCGCATCGCCGTGGGCTCGCTGCGCAACAAGCTGCTGTTCATCCTCCCGGCGGCGCTGCTGCTCAGCCAGTTCGTCCCGTGGCTGCTCACGCCGATCCTCATGGTCGGCGGCGCGTACCTGTCGTACGAGGGCGCCGAGAAGATCTGGGAGCTCGTCAGCGGCCACGCGAAGGAGCACACCACCGCGCCCGTCGCGACGCAGGGCGCCGACACCGAGAAGTCGATGGTCGGCGGCGCGATCCGCACGGACTTCATCCTGTCGGCCGAGATCATGGTGATCGCGCTCAACGAGGTCGCCGACGAGCCGTTCGTCTCGCGCGCGATCATCCTCGCGGTCGTCGCGCTCGCCATCACGGCGCTCGTCTACGGCGTCGTCGGCCTCATCGTGAAGCTCGACGACATCGGCCTGCACCTCGCGGGTCGCAGCAACGCGGCGGTCGCGGCGACCGGCCGCGTGCTGGTGCGGGCGATGCCGAAGATCCTGTCGGTCCTGTCGTCCGTCGGGATCGTCGCGATGCTGTGGGTCGGCGGGCACATCCTGCTGTCGGGCGTGGACGAGCTCGGCTGGCACGTGCCGTTCGAGCTGCTGCACCACCTCGAGCACGCGGTGCACGGCGTGCCGGGCGTCGGTGGCCTGCTCGCCTGGCTCGTCGACACGCTCGGTTCGGCGCTCGTCGGCCTGGTCGTCGGGGCCGTGATCGTCGCCGTCATGCACGTCCTGCCGCGCCGGAAGCGGGCCGAGACCGCGCACTGACGCCCCGGCCCGGGGTCGACCACGCCGGGCACCCGCGCACCGCGCCCGGTATGCGGCGAGTGGGCGAAATCCTCCCGGGAAGTTGGTGTCCGGAACGTCGGGAGTTCACCATCGTGCTTCGACGGGGGCAGGCACGGTGCCGCGCAGGGCTGCGCCACCTGTCCCGCCGAGCCAGGGGGCACACATGGGCACGTCCGTCCGCACCGCCGCGGTCGTCGCAGGTCTGGTCGCAGGGCTGGTCGGCGTCGCCGCACCCGGTCAGGCACGGTCCGACACCGGCGCGGTCCTGGACCTCGGCGTCGCGGAGTGCGCGAACGACGTGAACGGGCTCGGCGTGGTCGTGACGACCACGCACCTGTACCGGCAGGGGCACACGTACGCGCTGCCGGGCGGCCTCGACACCGCGGCCCGGATCAACGACCGCGGCCAGGTCGCCGGGACCGACGACGACCTCGCGGCGCTGTGGGACGGCCGGCGGCTCGTGCGCCTCGGCGTCGCGGACCCCACGGACACGTACTCGTACGCGACGGGGCTCAACGGTCGCGGCGACGTGGTCGGCACGTCCGGCAGCTACGGCGGCCGGACCCGTGCCTTCGTGTGGAGCGGCGGCACGATGCGCGTCCTGCCCGACCTCGGCGGCAACGCGGGCGCCACCGGGATCAACGAGGCCGGCCAGGTGGTCGGCTACGTGCGCTCGCCCGAGGGCACGCAGCGGGCCGCGCTGTGGGAGGTCGACGGCACGCTCGTCCCGCTCGGTGCGCTCGGCGACGGCGGCGGCCACAGCCTCGCGGCGGCCGTCAAC
>JAEWCA010000392.1 GCA_023390875.1 Actinomycetes bacterium | reverse complement strand
ACCACCGCGAGCTCGGCGAGCGCGCGCTGCACGGCCGTCGCGGTGGTGGCCCCGGGCTCGACCGCGTCGGGGTCGACGAGCAGGCCGGTGAGGGTCGGGTCGCCGACGAGCGCGGTCGTGGTGCCGGTGGTGCTGCCGACCAGCCGTCGTGCCCCGGCGGTGCGGGAGCGGAGCTCGTCGGACGCCGTGGTGTCGGGCCCGATGACGAGCGCGAGGGCGTCCGCGTCGCTCGTGACGGCGGCCGTCGAGCGGTCGGGACCGGCGCCCGGGGGTGCCCACAGGAGCGTCCCGTCGACGGGCAGCGTGCTGATCTCGTCGCCCGTCCGGGCGGCCAGCGCGACCAGGTCGGGCCGGTCCCCGTGCGCCGCGGCGGCGATATCGGGGTCGGACCACGGCAGCGCCCAGGCGTCCCGCCCGTCGAGCATGCCCGTGAGCGTCTCCGCCCAGGCACGCGCCTGCGGGCCACCGGCCGCCGCGGCGGCCACCAGGGCGGGGTCGACGGCGACGCCGATCTCGGGGTGCGACGACAGGGCGGACTCCAGCACGGACAGCCGGCCGCCCGGTCCGGTCGCGGACTCGAGACGCTGCACGGTCGCCGGGTCGGCCGCGGTGGGGGTCGTCGGGGGCTCGGCGTCGGGTGCGGCGGTCCCGCCGGGCTCGTCGACGTCGGCCGGCAGCGCGGGTGCGACGGGCGGGCCGGTGACGGGCGCGAGCAACGACACCGACGTGGTCGGCACGTCGTCGGACGGCAGCCACAGCAGGAAGCTGCGCTGCTGGTCGCTCACGCGGTTCCCGGACGTCGCGTCCACCGAGAGGCCGCGCGGTCCCCAGCTGTCGGCGAACGGCAGCAGCCCGACCCGGTCCGCGGCGAGCACGAGCGTGACGGGCGCGGACGCGCCGGGGGCGAGCGGGGAGCCGACGGCGGCCGTGACGTCACGCGGACCGGACGCCGACGTCGAGCCGTCCGCCCAGCTCTCGAGCTCCGGCAGGCTGCCGGGCCGGACGCGCTTGACCCGCAGCACGGCGCCGGGGTTCTCGACGACCTCGTCCGTCGCGTTGTGCAGCACGACGCGCACGGTGAGGTCCTCGCCGGGGCGCAGGATCTGCGGCGAGACCTGCGTGATCTCGACCTCGAGCGCGGCCTTCTCCGACGGGGACGGCGTGGGGGAGTCGGTCGCCGCGGCGGCAGGCCCGGCGCCGGGCACCGTGGCGCCGAGCGTGCCGAGGACGGCGACAGCGACGGCCGTGACCCAGCCGCGCGCGCGGCGAGCGTTCATGCGCCCTCGACGAGGACCACGAGCGCGGCCTCGGCGAGCCGGCGCTCGTTCGGGTAGGCGAGCCTGTCGTGCAGGTCGACGACCGGGACCCAGGCGGCGTCCTCGGCCTCGCCGTCGGGGTCGCCCTCGACGGTCAGCGAGCCGCCGACGGCCCCGAGCAGGAAGTGGTGCACGACCTTGTGCACGCGCCGGTCGTCGCCCGAGAACCAGTAGTCGATGACGCCGAGCCGCCGCAGCACCTGCCCCGTGATGCCGGTCTCCTCGGCGATCTCGCGGACGGCGGCCTGCTCGGGCGTCTCCGTGCCCTCGAGGTGACCCTTCGGCAGGCACCACTCGAGCCGGCCGGCGCGGTTGCGGCGGGCGATGACGGCGGCCTGGTACTCGCCGCCGGTGAGCCGCACGACGATGCCGCCCGCGGACGTCTCGTCGACCACCGGGAGGGGCGGTGCGGGTGGCCGCACGGGGGCGTGACGGGGGTCGATCCGGAGCGCGTGACCGCCCGGCGGGGCTGGCACGCCCCCGGGGACGGGTGGGTGCGCCGGGCTCGACATGTCGACACTGTAACGAGTCGTCGGGAGCGTCCGTTCCTCGAGGCCCTCGTCCGGCTCAGACGGGTGCGCGGTCGTGGACCAGCGGCTCCGGGTCGGCCGGCATCGACTCGTCCGGCTCGGGGAACGGACGACGGGTGGCCTGCAGGAGCCGTTCGAGGTGCGACTCGCCGAGGTCCTGGAAGCGGTTCGCGGACGCGAGCGCGAGCCGCCACGGCGGGGTGATGTGCGCGAGCGTCCACGCGGGCCGCAGGTCGTACACGTGGCCGTCCTCGAGCTTGAGCCGCAGCCGCAGCTCGGGGTGCCAGGTCTGCATGACGTCGGCGATCACGGCGGTCAGCCCCGACATCATCGCCTGCCAGTACGGCGACCCGCCGAACCCCTCGCCGGGGACGAGCTGGGACGCGACCACCCGCCCGGGCGTCATGACCCACGGGTGGGCGGCGCGCTCGTGCACCCACGTCGCGAGGTCGTCCATGCCGCTGATCCCGGTCGGCACGGGCGGCCCGCTCATGCGGCGCAGCTCGCTCTCGAGCCACGCGCGGTGCCGGGGGAGGGACTCGACCCACGCGTCGAAGAACGCCTCGGCCTTCTCGAGCTGCTCGAGCGGGGTGCCGTCCCACGTGGGCCGGCTGAGGAACACCGCGTTCTCCTGGCCGTCGTCGACGGGCTGGTCCGTGGGCTCGAGGTCCTCGTCGGTCATCTCGAACAGGAGGCGGTAGACGGCCGCACCGAGCTGACGCAGGGGTCCGGTCGACTCGGGCACGGCGGTGGTCCTTCTTTCGCATCGCTCCCGTCGTCGTCGACGGAGCCGATCACGGCATCGTCGGACGGCCACCGGACGAAGTCAACGTGACCTGGACGTCCGTCCACCGGGAGGGTGACGGAGGGTCGCCCGGGAGGCGCAACAGGCCGCCGCGCGGCGCCCATCTGGCAGGCTTGGACGAGTGCCGCCCGTCGCCTCCACCGCCCCCGTCCCGCCGGACCCCGCCGACCGGCGCGCGGGCGACCCGCCCGACGACGTGTCCGCGGCCGTCGTCGCCCTGCAGAAGCGTGCCATCGGGGTGCTCGCCGGGCTGCCCGCCGACGCGGTCGAGCTCGGCGGCCTGTTCCGCGACGCCGGTCACGAGCTCGCGCTCGTCGGCGGTCCGGTCCGCGACGCGTTCCTGGGCCGGCTGAGCGCGGACCTGGACTTCACCACGTCGGCCACGCCCGACGAGACCGAGGCGATCCTCGCGCGGTGGGGCGACGCGCACTGGGACATCGGCAAGGAGTTCGGCACGATCGGGGCGCGCCGGTTCGCGGGCCGCCGCGGGGCCACCGCGGACGTCGTCGTCGAGGTCACCACGTACCGCACGGACGCGTACGACCCGGCGTCCCGCAAGCCCGAGGTCGTGTTCGGCGACTCGCTCGAGGGCGACCTGTCGCGCCGCGACTTCACGGTCAACTCGATGGCGGTCCGGCTCCCCGGGCTCACGTTCGTCGACCCGTTCGACGGCCTCACCGACCTGGCCCGCGGCGTCCTGCGCACGCCCGTCGACCCGCGGCAGTCGTTCGACGACGACCCGCTGCGGATGATGCGGGCCGCGCGGTTCGCCGCGCAGCTCGGGTTCACGGTCGACGCGGACGCGTACGCCGCGATCCAGGACATGGCCGGCCGCATCGACATCGTGTCGGGCGAGCGCGTCCGCGACGAGCTGTCGAAGCTGCTCGTCGCCCCGCAGCCGCGCCTGGGGCTCGAGGTGCTGGTCGACACCGGGCTCGCCGACCACGTGCTGCCGGAGCTGCCCGCGCTGCGGCTCGAGATCGACGAGCACCACCGCCACAAGGACGTCTACGAGCACTCGCTGCAGGTGCTCGAACGCGCGATCGCGCTGGAGACCGGCCCCGACGGACCGGTGCCCGGTCCCGACCTGGTGCTGCGGCTCGCGGCGCTGCTGCACGACATCGGCAAGCCCCGCACCCGGCGGTTCGAGGCGGGCGGCGGCGTGAGCTTCCACCACCACGAGGTCGTCGGCGCGAAGCTCGTCGCGAAGCGGCTCAAGGAGCTGCGGTTCGACAAGGCGACCGTGCAGGCCGTGTCCCGGCTCACCGAGCTGCACCTGCGCTTCCACGGGTACGGCGAGGGCGGCTGGACGGACTCGGCGGTCCGCCGCTACGTCACCGACGCCGGTCCGCTGCTGCAGCGGCTGCACCGCCTCACGCGGTCCGACTGCACCACGCGCAACGTCCGCAAGGCCGCCCGGCTCTCCGCCGCGTACGACGACCTCGAGACCCGCATCGCGCGCCTGCAGGAGCAGGAGGAGCTCGACGCCATCCGGCCGGACCTCGACGGCACGCAGATCATGGAGATCCTCGGCCTCAAGCCCGGGCGTGAGGTCGGCGAGGCGTACAAGTTCCTGCTCGAGCACCGGATGGAGCACGGCCCGTCGGCGCCCGACGAGGCCCGCGAGGTGCTGCTGCGGTGGTGGGCGGACCGCACCGGGTAGGGCGTCAGCGGCGCCGGACGACCAGCAGGCACACGTCGTCCTCCTGGTGCTCGCCGACGAACTCGCCGACCAGCCGGTCCCGCACCTGCGCGGCGTCGAGGTCGGCGGGCAGCGCGGCGACGACCGCGGCGAGCGTCTCGATGCCGTCCCGAAGCCCGCGGTCGCGGCGCTCGATGAGGCCGTCCGTGTACATCACGAGCGTCGCACCCACCGGGAGGTCGACGACCTGCTCGACCGCCGGCCGGCCGACGGCGCCGATGCCGATCGGTGTGCCGAGGGCGCCGTCGAGCCGGTCGACCGTGCCGTCCGGAAGGCGCACGAGCGGCGGCGGGTGGCCCGCGCGGGCGTACTCGAGCACCGCGCCGTCGGGCGCCGGTCGCAGCCGGGCGTAGACGCAGGTGGCGATGTCGGCGATGTCGAGGCCGCGCACGATCTCGTCCGTCCGCGCGAGCACGCGGGCGGGCCGGTCGCCGTCCCACGCTAACGACCGCAGCAGCGACCGCAGCTGCCCCATCGCGGCGGCGGCGGTCATGTCGTGGCCCACGACGTCGCCGACGGCGAGCCCGATCGACCCGTCCGGCAGCGGCAGCACGTCGAACCAGTCACCCCCGACCGCCGCCAGGCGGGCCGACGGCACGTACCGGGCGGCGACGTCCAGACCGGGGACGTCGGGGATCTCCGGCAGCAGGCTGCGCTGCAGCGTGAGCGCGGCGTCGCGCTGGCCGAGGAAGAGGCGCACGTTGTCGAGCGCGAGACCCGCCCGGCGGCTCAGGTGCGCGGCCGTCACGACAGCGTCCGGCGTGAACCCGTCGGGCTTCTCGTGGACCAGGCACAGCACCCCGATGACACGGTCCCGCGCACGCAGCGGCACGACGAGCGCGCTGCCCAGGCCCAGGCCCTCCAGCAGCGCGAGCTGCTCCGGGGTGGTCCGACCGGGCAGGCCGGTGGTGTCGATCTCGTAGGGGAGCGCGACGTAGCCCGGGTGCGTGGCGAGCGCCGCCGTGACCTTCGGTGCGCGCCGCAGCCACCCGAGGTCCTGCTCGGCGAGCGACTGGGCCAGCGCGCCGCTCGCGGGGTCGCCCGCGACGACGTGCACGTGCTCGAACCGGCCCCGGTCGTCGGTCACCGCGACGAAACCCCACGTCGCCAGTGCCGGCACCGCGAGGTCCCCGAGCGTGTCGACGGCCGCCTCGTAGTCGAGGTGCCGGGCGAGCTCGTCGCTCACGCGCGCGAGCAGCTCGAGGCGGCTGCCGGCCTGCAGCGACAGCTCGGTGCGGACGTCCCGCAGCGGGTCGAGCCGGTCGGTCACGTCGACCATCACCGACACCCGGTGGGTGACGGCGCCCGTCTCGTCGTGCACCGAGCCGATGACCAGCTGGTTCCAGAACGTCGAGCCGTCCCGCCGGTGGTTGCGCAGCACGGTCGCCGCGACCCGGCCCTCGTCGAGCGCCGCGCGAATCTCGGCGACGGCCACCGGGTCGGTCTCGGGCCCCTGCAGGAACCGGCAGTTGCGCCCCACGACCTGGTCGAGCCGGTACCCGGTGATCCGCGTGAACGCGTCGTTGACCCAGACGACCGGGTCGTCGGGCAGGCGGGGGTCGGTGACGCACACGCCGGCGTCGAGCGCCGCGAGGTCCACCAGCCCCGTCATGCGGCGGCTGTCGCGTCGGCGGTCCGTTGCGCGGCGACCCGCCGGGAGGCCGCCCCGAACACCACGGCGCCGGCGGCGTAGCCCAGCGCCAGGACGAGGAACAGCACCCGCGAGTAGCCCGTGTCGGGCAGCGTCAGGGCCCCGAGGGCGGCCGCGAGGACGAACGCCGCGTTGTAGAGGACGTCGTACAGGGCGAACGCCCGGCCGCGGTACGCGTCGGCCGTGTCGCGCTGCACGATCGTGTCGACCGCGATCTTCGCGCCCTGCGCGGCGAGCCCCAGCGCACCGGCCGCGACCAGCACCGCGGTGCGGGCCACGCTCACGACGAGCAGCAGCTGGCTCACCGTCGCCAGCAGCAGGCACAGCACGATCCACCGCTGCGGCCCGACCCGCGGCGACAGCACCGGCGTCAGCACCACCGACAGCATGAACCCGAACGCCGACGCCCCGAGCACCCCCGCGAACGTCCGCAGGCCCGCGTCCACGTCCGACGGGTCCGACAGCAGGTTGCGGCTGATGAGGATGCTCGCGATGAACGTCACGCCGTACAGGAACCGGTGCGTCGCCATGATGCCGAGCGCCTGCGCCGGCGTGCGCCGCTCGACGAGGTACCGGGCACCCTCGACGAGGCCCCGCGCGAGCGTGCCGAGCGCGGCGCGCAGCTGGGCGGCGTCCGCACGCTCGTCAGGCCCGAGCCGGTCCTTGCCCAGACGCGTCGCGAGCAGCGACGCGACGCCCATCACGGCGGCGGCCACGACCAGCGCCGCCGCGTCCCGCGCGTGCCCCTCCGGGATCACGAGGCCGAGCACGAACCCCAGGCCGCCACCCACGAACGCCGCCGCCGCACCCAGCGTCGGCGTGAGCGAGTTGGCGGTCAGCAGCAGCGGCCCGTCGACCACGCGGGGGAGCGACGCCGACAGCGCCGCCAGCAGGAACCGGTTGATCGACAGGTTCACCAGCGCCAGCACGTACACGGCCGGGCCGACGCCCTGCGTCATCATCAGCAGCGCGATCGTCGCCGTCAGCGCGACCCGGACCAGGTTCCCGAACAGCAGCACCTGCCGTCGCCGCCACCGGTCGAGCAGCACGCCCGCCCACGGCCCGACGATCGTGAACGGCAGCAGCAGCACCGCGAACGCCGCCGCGACACCGACCGCGGTGCTCGCGTTCTCGGGCGAGAAGAAGAACAACGTCGCGAGACCCACCTGGAACATGCCGTCCGCGGCCTGGCTCGTCAGGCGCACGGCGAAGAGCCTGCGGAAGTCCCGCAGCGGCCACAGCGCCCGGAGGTCGGCGATCACCTGCACGCCGTCATCCTCGCACCCGCGGCCCACAACCCTCCCCGAACCGGGTTCCGCTCACCCCAACCTTTCCTCCGGCCGATGCGTTCTACGGGTGTTGGAGGGAGGTCGGGTGGTCCGACGATGGGAGCCGATGCTCGAGCAGGTGGCGCGCGAGCGCTACCCGGTGCTCGTGGCGCGCGCCTTGCTGATGGTGCCCACGCGGGCGGACGCCGAGGACCTCGTGCAGGAGGCACTCGTCTCGACGTTCTCGGCGCGTGCGCGGTTCGAGTCCGTCGGGCAGGCCGAGCAGTACGTGCGCCGGGCCATCGTGTCCCGGTTCGTGGACCGGACCCGGCGGCGCGGCAGCGAGCGCGAGTCGTGGCAGCGGGCGACGTCCGGCGCCCCCGGGATCGTCCCCGGACCCGGCGAGGACGGTCTGTCGACCGAGCTCGAGGTCGCCCTCCGCAGCCTGGGTCCACGGCAGCGCGCGTGCGTCGTGCTGCGTCACCTCGAGGACCTGTCGATCCGTGAGACGGCGTCCGTGCTCGGCCTGAGCGAGGGCGCCGTCAAGCGGTACACGTCCGAGGCGACCGCCGCCCTGAACGCCGCGCTCGGCACGACCAGCGCGCCCGAGCGCGATGCCGTGGTGCTCGTCCGGACACAGGAGGTGCGTCGTGACGCGTGACCTGAACGACCTCATGCACGCGAACGTCGAGGCCCGCGAGCGGTCCGTCGCGGGCCTGCTGCCCGACCCTGCCGCGCTCGCGGGCGTCGCCCGTCGGGTGCGGCGGGCGCGCACCGTGCGGCACAGCCTGCAGTCCGGCGGCGTCGGGCTGGTCGCCGTGGTGCTCGCCGGCGCGTCGTGGTTCGGGCTGCGGGGGCCCGACGTGCCCGAGCCCGCGCACCCCCCGCCCCCCTCGGTGGCGCCCCCCCCGGCCGTGGCCCCGCCCCCGCGCCCGC
>JAEWCA010000047.1 GCA_023390875.1 Actinomycetes bacterium | reverse complement strand
GACGACGAAGCCGCGCACCGCGACGTCGAAGCCGCGCACCAGCACGAGCACGGGCTCGGGCGGCGGTGCGGCCGCCCCCGCCCCGGAGACGTCGGGCGGCGCCGGGGCCGGGTACTCGGCCGGCTCGATCGGGGCGGCGCTCAACAGCTTCCGCGCGTCGCAGGGGCTGTCGTCGCTCGCGATCGTGTCGTCGGGCGCGCGGATCTCGCACGCGCAGGCGATGGCGGCGTCGAACAGCATCTACCACTCGGGGGCGACCCCCGAGATCGTCGGCCGGGTCAGCGGCCCGAGCTCGTCGGCGATGATCAACGCGTACGCGAACTCGCCGAGCCACCGCGCGATCATGGTCGGGGGCTACTCGACCGCGTACATCGGTGCGGTCACCGCGCCGTGCACGATGGGCGGGGTGTCGTACGGCGAGTGCCTGTACACGGCCATCACGTTCGGCTGAGACAGACGCGCGACCGGTACCGCCCGGCACCCGAGCAGTCGGGTGCCGGGCGGACCTGCGTCCGCGGCAGGGGGCACGGGCGCAGGCTCCGGGCCGGCGGCGGGGCGCCGCCGTCAGGCCAGGGCGTCGGTGAGCCGGTCGACGGCCAGGTCGAGCTCCTCGTCGGTCATGGTGAGCGGGGGCGCGAGCCGCAGGGTCTGCCCGTGGGTGTCCTTCGCGAGCACCCCGCGGGCGAGCATCCGCTCGCACAGCTCGCGCCCGGTCGCGGGACCGCCGGACCGGGTCGGGTCGACGTCGAGCCCGGCCCACAGCCCGACGCGGCGCACGGTGCGGAGCATGCCCGCGGCGACGAGCCCGTCGAGCCGGGCCCCGAGGTGCGCGCCGAGCACGCGCGCGCGGGCCTGCGGCTCGCCCGTGTCGAGCAGGTCGACGACGGCGAGGCCGACGGCGCACGCGAGCGGGTTGCCGCCGAACGTGGAGCCGTGCGTGCCGGCGGTGAGGACTCCGAGCACGTCGGCCCGACCGACGACCGCCGACACGGGCACGATGCCGCCGCCGAGCGCCTTGCCGAGCGTCACGAGGTCGGGCCGGACGCCCCAGAGCTGGCACGCGAGCGTCGTGCCCGTGCGGCCGAGGCCGGACTGCACCTCGTCGGCGACGAGCAGCACGTCGTTGCGCGTGCACGCCGCGCGCACGGCGGGCAGGAAGTCGTCGGGCGGGATCACGACCCCCTGCTCGCCCTGCACGGGCTCGAGCAGCACCGCGACCGTCGTCTCGTCGATGGCCGCCTCGACCGCGGCCGCGTCGCCGTACGGGACGCGCCGGAAACCGGGTGTGTAGGGCCCGAAGCCGGTGCGCGCGTCGGGGTCGGACGAGAACGACACGATGGTCGTCGTGCGGCCGTGGAAGTTGCCGTCCGCGACGACGATCGTGGCGCGCCCGTCGGGCACGCCCTTGACGTCGTAGCCCCACTTGCGGGCGGCCTTGATCGCCGTCTCCACGGCCTCGGCGCCGGTGTTCATGGGCAGCACCATCGGCTCGCCCGCGACGAGCGGTCCGACCAGGGCGGCCAGGCGCGACGCGAACGGCAGCAGCAGGTCGTGGTCGAACGCGCGGGACGTGAGCGTGAGCCGGTCGAGCTGGGCGTGCGCCGCCGCGACGAGCGCGGGGTGCCGGTGGCCGAAGTTGAGCGCCGAGTACGCCGACAGCAGGTCGAGGTAGCGGTGCCCGTGGGTGTCCGTGACCCACGAGCCGAGGCCCTCCGCGATCGTCACGGGCAGCGGGTGGTAGTTGGGCGCGAGCACGGTGCTCGTGAGCGGCTCGTGCTGCACCGCGGTCATCGTCGCGCTCCTCAGGCCGTGCGGTCGTCGGGTCGGGCCTCGGCGCGGGTCTCCGCCCGGATCTCGAGCGTGCAGCACTTCGCGCCGCCGCCGCCCTTGAGCAGCTCGCTCGTGTCGACCGGGATCGGCGTGTAGCCGCGCTCGCGCAGGGCGCCGGCCAGGTCGACCGCGCCGGGTGCGACGACGACGTTCGCGCCGTCCGACACCGCGTTGAGGCCCAGGGCCTGGGCGTCGCGCTCGGTCGCGATCACGGCGTCGGGGAACAGCTGTCGCAGCACGGCCTGGGAGCCCTGCGAGAACGCCGGCGGGTAGTAGGCGATCTGCGGGTCGGAGGCCGCGCTCGACAGCACCGCGAGGGCCGTGTCCAGGTGGTAGTAGTGCGGGTCCATGAGCTTGAGCGACACGACCGGCCGGCCGAACAGCTCCTGGGCCTCGGCGTGCGCGGCCCGCTCGGTGCGGAAGCCGGTACCGGCGAGGATGAGGTTGCCGACCGTGAGCAGGTCGCCCTCGCCCTCGTTGACCTGGGCGGCGGTATGCGTGACGTAGCCGCGGTCCGCGAACCACTTCTGGTAGGCCGGTCCTTCGGGGGCGCGCTCGGCGTACCGGAACCGTGCGGAGTAGACGATGCCGTCGACCATCGTGGCGCCGTTCGCGGCGTAGACCATGTCCGGCAGCCCGGGGATCGGGTCGATCGTCTCGACGGTGTGCCCGAGGTCGAGGTAGGTGTCCCGCAGCGTCCGCCACTGCCGCACGGCGAGCTCCGCGTCCGTGAACCGGGTCTTGTCCATCCACGGGTTGATCTCGTACGACACGGTGTAGTGGACGGGCTCGCACATCAGGTAGTGGCGGTCCGTGCGGCCGGGGGCGTTGGCGGTCATCGGGCTCCTCGGGTGCGTGCTCGGTGCGTGCTCCGTCGTCCGCCGGGGGAGACGGCGGCAGTCGTCTTCGAGCGTACGAGACCGGTGGGCGTGCCTCCCTGCAACCGGAGTTGCGCGTCCGGGCACGATCCGTTGCGTAGATGCGACCTGGATCGGCGATCTGTTGCGTGGCCGCCTCAGGAGCCGTGACGCAGCTCGGCGGCGACCTCCCGCAGCGCGTAGGCCGTCATCCCACGGACGAACGGCCCGACGACCGCCGAGGTCAGCCCGCGCGGCAGCCCACCGCCGAGGTGCACGTCCTCGACCCACGTCACCTCCGACGACGTCGGGCCGGCGGCGGCGACCTCGATGCGCGCGCTGCCCCGCAGCACGCGTCCGACCTTGACGAACGTCGCCACCCCCCGTGCACCGGCCGCGGGCGGGTCGAACCGCTCGACGCGCATCTTGTCGACGAGCCCACGCCCACCGCTGCGCGCGAACGGGCCGGACACCGCCACGACGCGCGTGCCGAGCGCGGGCGGCCCGTCCGTCTCGACCCGGGTGAACGGGATCCACCGCTCGTGGTGCCGCACGTCCGTGAGCAGCGCCCAGGCCTCGTCGGCCGGGATCGGCAGGGTGCGGGTGACGCGGACCTCGCTCACGGTGCCTCCGTGGTCGGCGGGTGGGCGGTCCGGACCACGGTAGCGTCGTCCGCATGGAGTCACGGGTGCTGGGCAGGACGGGTCGGCAGGTCGGGGTCGTGGGGCTGGGCTGCTGGCAGCTGGGCGGCGACTGGGGTTCGGTGGGCGACGACACGGCGCTCGACGTGCTGCGGGCCGCGGTCGACGCGGGCGTCACGTTCCTCGACACCGCGGACGTGTACGGCGACGGCCGGTCCGAGAGGCTCGTCGGCCGGTTCCTCGCCGAGCACGGGCGCGACGGGATCACGGTCGCCACCAAGATGGGTCGCCGCGCCGACCCGCACGTCACCGAGGCGTACACGCTCGACGCGTACCGCGCCTGGACCGACCGGTCCCGCGAGAACCTCGGCGTCGACACGCTCGACCTCGTGCAGCTGCACTGCCCGCCGACGCCCGTCTACTCGCGCGACGCGACGTACGACGACCTCGACACGCTCGTCGCCGAGGGCCGCATCGCCGCGTACGGCGTCTCGGTCGAGACCGTCGACGAGGCGCTCACCGCGATCGCCCGCCCGCACGTCGCGACCGTGCAGATCATCCTCAACATCCTGCGCCGCAAGCCCCTCGAGGCCGTGCTGCCCGCCGCGGCCGAGGCCGGTGTCGGCATCATCGCGCGCGTGCCGCTCGCGTCCGGCCTGCTGTCCGGCAAGTACGACGAGCACACCCAGTTCGCCGCCGACGACCACCGCACGTACAACCGGCACGGCGAGGCGTTCGACGTGGGCGAGACGTTCTCCGGCGTGCCGTTCGACGTCGGCGTGGCCGCCGCGCAGGAGGTCTCGTCGCTCACCCCGGCGGGTGCGTCGACCGCGCAGCTCGCGCTGCGGTGGATCGTCGACCAGCCCGGCGTGTCCGTCGTCATCCCCGGTGCGCGCAACCCGCAGCAGGCGCGCGACAACGCCGCCGCGGCCGACCTCGCCCCGCTCGACGCCGAGACGCTCGACGCGCTGCGCGGCGTGTACGACGAGCTCGTCCGGGAGCACGTGCACTCCCGCTGGTGAGCGTCAGGAGTCGTCGGGCGGCGAGCTCTGCTCGGGGACCGTCGTGGTGCGGCGCGACGTGAGGGACCGCAGCCTCGACGGGCCCTTGGGCGGCGGCAGGATCGTGCGCGTGTCCGTGGGGGCGACCTCGATGACCCGCGGGAACGACTCCGGGGCCGGACCGAACGACGCGCGCGCACCCTTGATCACGGTCTTGCCGAGCGAGCGGGCGCCCGTGACGCCGACGACGACGCCGATGCCGTAGGGGATGAGCCGGCCGATCGCGACACCGGTCTGCTTGGCGACCTGTGTGCGGACCATCTTCCGGGTCAGCGTGCTGTTGACCTTCTTCACGGTCGCGAGCGGCATGCGGGTCAGCAGCAGGCGGGCGACGCTGCCGCCGTTGAACTCGACGGTGTCGCGCACCGCGGACGCGCCCGACTCGCCGAGGATCGTCGACAGGAGCAGCGCCGTGCGGCGGTCCACGTCCTCGACCTCGATGCCGTGCACGCTCGCGACCGCCAGCGCGAACGCCGCGGACGCGCCGAAGAACGTCGCCACGTCGCTCGCCGTCAGCGCGACGGCGACACCGGTGCCGACCGCAGGGGCGGCAGCCGCGGCACCGACCGCACCGCCGGCCCCCGCCACGACCAGCAGGTACTCCTTCTCGAGCAGCTTGACGAGCTGCGCGGGCGTGGCCTCCGGGTTGCGGCGGCGGAGCTGGGCGACGTGCTGGTGGATGGTGGCCGACGGGATCGTGACGGCCTTCGCGAGCGCGGCGTCGAGGATCGGCATGGGCGTCAGCGCTCCCCGGTCACCGTCAGGGACACGGTGGCGCCTGCCTCGAGGGTGCGGCCGACCGTGCAGTGCTGGTCGACGGCCCGGTGGATGACCGTGAGGAGCCGCTCGCGGGCGGTCGGGTCGAGGCTCGACAGGTCGACGTCCATCGTCTCGAGGAACGCCGGGTAGCGGTCCTCGGCCTCGTTGCTCATGCCGCTCACGCTGATGGTGACCTGGACGTCGTCGCCGAGCCGGTGCGCGAGCGCGGAGTCGGACGACAGGCCGCTGCACGCGGCCAGCGCGATCTTGAGGAGCTCGCCGGGGCTGAACGCGCCCTCGTCGCCGACCGAGCCGATGAGCACCTCGGCGCCGCGCGAGCTGCGGCCGGTGTAGCGGCGCTTGCCGGTCCGCTCGACCCACAGGCGCGTGTCGCCCGCGTTGGTGGTCACGTCCGGAGCCGTCTGCGAGGTCGGCGCTGGGGCCGTCTGGTCCGTCGTCATCGGACGATCCTCGCACGGGGCGCGGAGCGTCGCGCGTGACGCCCCCACCGCGTCGGGACGAGGGACCCGCCGGCCACGTCCCACAGTCCGGACGGCGCCCGGGTCGGCGGTCCGGGGGCCCGCGACGCGGCCTAGACTCCGCGCCGTGCACCCGGACCTGACGCTCGACGACGTCCTCGACAACCCCGCGTGGTTCTCGCTCACGGGCGTCCACGCGCACCTGTCGGAAGGGTCGGGCGGCGCCCGTCGGTTCCGCCCGACGGTGTCGCCGTTCACGGCCCTGCGGGACGTCGGGGACCGCGACGCGTGGGCCGACCTGGCCGCGCTCGTCGGTCCGGGCGTGCAGGTGCCGGTGACGAACGCGCCCGAGGAGCTGCCCGCGGGGTGGGTGCGCGGCTGGACGCTGCCGGGGGTGCAGATGGTCGCGACCGACGCGGTCGCCGACGCCCCCGACGCGGAGTCGGTGGTGCTCGGCGCGGACGACGTGCCCGACATGCTCGCCCTGACCGCCCGCACCGAGCCGGGGCCGTTCGCGCCCGAGACCTACCTCATGGGCACGTACCGCGGCATCCGGCGGGACGGGCGGCTCGTCGCGATGGCGGGCGAGCGGCTGCGGCCGGGCGGTGCGACCGAGATCAGCGCGGTGTGCACCGACGAGGAGGTGCGCGGCCAGGGGCTCGCGACGCGACTCGTGCTCGCGGTCGCGCACGGCATCCGCGAGCGGGGCGAGGTGCCGTTCCTGCACGCGTCCGCGCAGAACGAGCGGGCCATCCGGCTGTACCGCTCGCTCGGGTTCGAGGTCCGGCGCACCGTGGTGTTCGGCATGGTGCAGACGCCTGCGTGACACCGCCGTGGTGCCACGGTGGCACCAGTGGTGTCGACAGCGGGCGGCCCGGCTGGCGGGGGCGTCATCCGGCTGACCTGCAGTTTTACGGTCGACACGCCGTAGCGACACCATCCGACGTCATCCGTGACACCAGAGCACTTGCGGTGACACCACTGGTGGTGTCATAGTGGCGTCATGGATCTGACGCGATATGTCGACGAGCTGCAGCACCAGCTCGCCATCGCAGCCGCCGCCGGCGGGGACGAGGCACGCGAGCTCGCCGACCGCCTGACGGCCCCGCTCGACGCCGCCGCACGGCTCGTCCTGCTCGACGCGCTGTCGACCGCGGCCAACGAGATCACGGCCGAGCTCGCACCCGGCTCGGTCGACGTGCGGCTCCGGGGCCGCGAGCCGGAGTTCGTCGTCACGCCCGCCCCCGCCTCGGTGTTCGAGGACGCCGCGCCGGTGGTCGTCGAGCCGTCGCGCCCCGCGCTGCTCGACCCCGACGACGTGAGCACGACCCGCACCACGCTCCGGCTCCCCGACCAGCTCAAGGCCCAGGTGGAGGAGGCGGCGGCCCGCGAGGGCGTGTCCGTCAACACCTGGCTCGTCAGGGCCGTCGCGGCCGCGCTCCAGCCCGCCGCACCCGCACCCGCCCCCGCGCAGAACCGCAGCACCAGCACCTCCGGTCGCCTGACCGGCTGGGTGCGCTGACCGCAGCACGCACATCCCGCCCCGGCAGGGCCACCAGGACACGAGGACCCACCATGCCTGCTTTCGCGACCCCGGAACCGATCACGGCGACCGTCGACGTGGCCGTCGCCACCGTCAACGTCGTCGCCACCGACCGCGCCGACACCGTCGTGACGGTCGCACCGGCCGACCCGACCAAGTCCGGCGACGTCAAGGCCGCCGACGACACGCGCGTCGACTTCCACGACGGCGCCCTCACCGTCTCGATGAGCGCCCGGTGGCGCTACCTGTCGAAGTCGTCCGTCGAGATCACCGTCGAGGTGCCGACCGGGTCGGCCCTGCAGGGCAGCGCGCTCGGCTCCCTGTACACGCAGGGGCGCCTCGCGAGCTGCGTGTTCACGAGCCGGGCCGGCGACGTGTGGGTCGACGAGGTCGCGGGCCGCGCCGAGCTGCGCGCGTCGGCCGGGAACGTCGTCGTGGGCCGTGCGCTCGGCCCGACCGACGTCGTCTCCAGCGCGGGCGGCGTGCGCATCCGCGAGCTCGTCGGCGACGCGACCATCAAGTGCACCAACGGGTACACCGAGGTCGGCGAGTCGGCCGGCACCCTGCGCATCCACGGCGCGCACGGCGCGATCACCGTCCACCGGTCGCTCGGCGACACGACGGCGAAGTCCGCGCACGCCGGCATCCGCGTCGAGCAGGCCGTCGGCGGCACGGTCCAGCTCGAGAACGCGTTCGGCCCGATCGAGGTCGGGGTGCCCGAGGGCACGGCCGCCTGGATCGACGCGTCGTCCCAGCACGGCTCCGTCCGCAACAGCCTGCAGGGCGCGACGGGCCCCGACGAGAACGACCGGACCGTCGAGGTCCGCGCCAGCACGAGCTACGGCGACATCGTCGTCCGGCGCCCGCTCGGCTGAACCGCAGCCTTCCCGCACGTGACATCAGCACGCCCACCACCCGCTCGAAGGAGACAGCCATGCCCAGCGCCACCCGCGGGCCCGCGATCGAGGTCGCCGGCCTGCGCAAGACCTACCGCTCCAAGTCCGGCGACCAGCTCGTGCTCGACGGCGTCGACCTGGTCGTCCCCGCCGGCACCGTGACCGCGCTGCTCGGCCCGAACGGCGCCGGCAAGACCACGACCGTCGGCGTCCTGTCCACGCTCCTCAAGGCCGACGCCGGCACCGTCCGCATCGCCGGCCACGACATCGCCCGCGAGCCCGACGCCGTCCGCGCGTCGATCGGCGTGACCGGGCAGATCACGGCCGTCGACGAGCTGCTCACCGGCACCGAGAACCTGCGCCTCATGGCCGACCTCAACCACCTCGGCCGCGCCGGCCGCGCCAGAGTCACCGAGCTGCTCGACCGGTTCGGGCTCACCGACGCCGCCGCCAAGCCCGTCGCGACCTACTCGGGCGGCATGAAGCGCAAGCTCGACCTCGCGATGACCCTCGTCGGGGCGCCGTCGGTCGTGTTCCTCGACGAGCCGACCACCGGCCTCGACCCGCGCAGCCGCCGCACGCTGTGGGAGGAGGTGCGCGCCCTCGTCGACGGCGGCACCACGATCCTGCTCACCACGCAGTACCTCGAGGAGGCCGACAAGCTCGCCGACTCGGTGGCCGTGCTCAACGCCGGCCGCATCGTCGCCGAGGGCACGCCCGACGAGCTCAAGGCCGTGCACGACGCCGGGTCGCTCGACGACGTCTTCCTCGCACTCACCGAACCGCCCACCGGATCCGACAACGCTGCCGAGGACGAGACCCCGGCCGACGAGAAGGAGAACGTCCGATGACCACCGTCGCCACCCCCGTTCCCACGGCCGTCGCCCGGCCCCGGCCGATCGCCGACGTCCGCACGATGCTCCGCCGCAACCTGCTGCGAGCCGTGCGGTACCCGGGCCTCACGATGTTCATGGTGCTGGGCCCGCTCGTCATGCTCGTGCTGTTCGTCTACGTGTTCGGCGGTGCCCTGGGCGCCGGCGTCGACCCGGGCGCCGCACCCGGTGCCGAGGCGCGCGCCGCGTACCTCGACTACCTCACGCCCACGCTCCTGGTCATCACGATCGTCGGCGCCGGGCAGTCCGTGGCGATCAGCGCCGCGATGGACGCGTACGGCGGCATCATGGCCCGGTTCAAGACCATGGCGATCTCGCCCGGGTCCGTGCTGTCCGGGCAGGTGCTCGGCACCGTCGTGCAGGGCATCCTCGCGCTGGTGCTCGTGCTGGCCGCCGCGTTCGCGATGGGCTACCGGCCCGACGCCGACGCGCTCGACTGGCTCGCGCTCGCCGGGATCCTCGTGCTGCTGGCGTTCTCGCTCGCGTGGCTGTGCGTCGCGATGGGCCTCAACGCGAAGAGCGTCGAGACGGCCAGCAACACCCCGATGATCCTGCTGCTCCTGCCGTTCCTCGGCAGCGGGTTCGTGCCCGTCGAGACCATGCCGACGCCCGTGCAGTGGTTCGCCCAGCACCAGCCGTTCACGCCCATCATCGAGACCGTCCGCGGCCTGCTGGCCGGCGGTGCCGGGCTCGACGGGTCGGTCGCGGCGACGGCGGTCGCGTGGCTGCTGGTGATCGGCGTCGCGGGGTACCTGTGGGCGCGGTCGCTGTTCCGGCGGGAGCGGAAGATCTGATCCGCGGGATGGTGAGGACGGACGGCCCGGTGACCGGGTCGCCCGTCCTCGCGCGTCCGGCGCCGGGCCAGCTGGTGGGCTAGGCGGTGGGCGGCGGGACCGCGTCGAACGCGACGGTCGCGACCATCGCCTCGACCTCGTCGTAGAAGCGTGCATCCTCGACGGGGTGCAGGTACCCGAGCGCGTACGTGTACCCGTCGTGGTCGAACACCCAGTCGGTGAGCCGCGGCGGCGAGTCGCTGCCGAACGCGCGGTCCACCCGGTACATCTGGCCGGCCGGACCCTCGACCACGGTGGCGTCCCGGTTCCACAGGTGCCCGTCGGAGCCCGGGATGTCCTGGACCCCGACGTTCTCGGCGACGGACCGTCGCGCGCCCACCTCGTCGGTGGTCCCGAGACAGGCCACGAACGCGAAATGGGTGCCGTCGAGCTGCACGGCGGACGTGATCTCGCCGGGCGCGTCCCGCCAGCCGGCGGGCACCGGTGACGACACCGACAGCCCGGGGCACGTGCCGTCCAGGTCGGCGTGCAGCACGTACGGCAGCGACACCGCGGGGTCCGCGACGAGCTGCTCGACGGGCCAGTCCGCAGGGTCCGCGGGCACGTCGGGGCGCGGCCACATCATCGCGCCGACGGCGGCTCCGGCGACGGCGAGCGTCGCCACGGCCGTCGTGACGAGGGTGGCGGTGCGCATCGGGTCCTCCGGGAGTCGATCGCTCGGAGCCTAGTGAGCGGGCACCCGTGCACCGGGACGCGCCGGGCGACTGCACCCGATCGGACCAGCGCACCGACGAGACGGCGTCCGGCGCGCTGCTCCTGACGGCGGGCCCGTGCAGTGGTTGCATGCAGACATGGCTGATCCGGCGGAGGGTCCGCACGACCCGCCCGCGCCCCGTCCGGGGCCGCTGAGCTGGCAGCGCCGGGCCGCCCGGCTGGGCTGGGCCGCCGTCGGCCTCGCGGCGCTGTGCGTCGGGTTCCTGGCGCTCGCCGTCTGGCTG